>USIM01000232.1 GCA_900554675.1 uncultured Sutterella sp. | reverse complement strand
ATCGGCACGATCCAAAATGATCTTGGCCGGTGCTGCCTTAGGGGCAAGAATCTTCGTAATCTTCATATCAATCACTTCCTCTTGTTAAAAAACTAGTGCGAAACGGCATCCAATGCATCGCTTAAGCGATCCACCGCGACAATCTCTAACCCTTCGATGAGTGACTTGGGGGCATTGGCTTTCGGGATAATAGCTCGACCGAAACCCAATTTTGCCGCTTCTTTTAATCTTTCCTGGCCTCGCGGTGCGGGACGAATTTCGCCCGACAAACCGACTTCACCAAAAACAACCAAGCCTTCAGGTAAAGCTCGATTGCGCATGGACGAATAAATGGCCAACAACACAGCTAAGTCTGCTGCAGGTTCTGTAATTTTAACCCCGCCCACGGCATTGACAAAAACGTCTTGATCAAAGCAGGCCAAACCCGCATGACGGTGCAACACGGCCAAAAGCATGGCAAGGCGTTGTTGATCCAAGCCCACGGATAAACGTCTGGGGCTGGGCAAATGCGTAGAATCCACCAAGGCTTGCACTTCCACCAAAAGCGGACGCGTCCCCTCTTGAGTCACCATCACGATGGAACCGGGCACGTTGCCTTTGTGTTCAGACAAGAAAATGGCCGAGGGGTTGGCAACACCGCGCAACCCACGATCGGTCATGGCAAAAACACCCAATTCGTTCACCGCACCAAAACGATTCTTAAAGGCACGGATTAATCGGAAGTTGGAGTGCGTTTCACCTTCAAAATACAAAACGGTATCAACGATATGTTCTAAGACACGGGGACCGGCCAAATTGCCGTCTTTCGTTACATGGCCCACAAAAATTAAAGTGATACCTTCATTTTTGGCGATTCGTGTCAAACGAGCAGAACACTCTCGAACTTGAGTCACCGAACCCGGGGCGGATTCCAATTGATCGGAAAAAAGCGTTTGAATCGAGTCAATCACCACAAATTGAGGCTTCTCGGCTAAAAGTGTCGCTTCAATGTTTTCAAGTTGGATTTCACTCATCAAACGCATGCCTTGGGGCTCCAACCCCAAGCGCTTGGCGCGCAAAGCAATTTGACCAGGACTTTCTTCGCCACTGACGTACAAAGCACGGACACCCTCGTGCACCAAACGATGCATGACCTGGAGTAAGAGCGTTGACTTACCGATACCGGGATCACCCCCAATCAAAGAAACAGCACCGGGCACTAAGCCACCGCCCATCACACGATCAAACTCAGAAAAGCCCGTCACAATGCGAGGTACTTCTTCAGCTTGAACGTCATCGAGATTTAAGACTTTGCTGGCTTTAATAATAGAGGTACGGGATCGAGCGTCACCGAAACGCGCTGCGACACCCGTTTCAACGACAAACTCTTTGAGCGTATTCCATTGACCGCAATGCGGACACTTACCCGCCCACTTGATTGTCGTTCCGCCACATTCGGAACAAACGTATTCGACTTTGCGTTTCTTAGACGTGGCCATTAATTTTCGTCCTCAACCACGGGCACGCGTAAAGCTAAGGCGCACATTAATTCGTAACCGATGGTGTGGCAATAGGTCGCAATTTCATTGATGGAAATATTTTTGCCCCAAAGTTCCACATTGCTACCAAGTTTGGCTTCCGGGACATCGGTCACATCAATGGTGAGCATATCCATGGAAACGGCACCCACGATCGGAGCGATTTTGCCTTCGACATAGGTGGGCGCGCCATCAGGCGTTGCACGCGGATAGCCGTCAGCGTAACCGCAAGCCACCACGGCTATACGAGAAGGACGTTGGGTGATAAAGCGAGACCCATAACCAATGGCTTCACCCTTGGGCACGTCTTGAATGGCCAAAATCTTGGCGGACAACGTCATGGCCGGACGGATATCTAATTCTTTAGAGGAAATTTTGCTGTCGGGACTTGCACCATAAAGGGCAACACCCGCACGCACGGCTTCACCCCCGACTTCACTTCTAAATAAAAGAGCGGCGGAGTTTGCCATACAGAGGTTTTCTTCGACTTGAGCTAAACGTCC
>USIM01000231.1 GCA_900554675.1 uncultured Sutterella sp. | reverse complement strand
CGTATTCGGATTTTCCCGGATGCAAAAGGACCCATAGCTCAGTCGGTTAGAGCAGGGGACTCATAATCCCTTGGTCATTGGTTCAAGTCCAATACGGCCTACCACTTCACTATTGTTTTCCATTCCACAGCTAAAAAGCCTTGAGCTTTTACCAAAGACTTCCCAATCATTGGCATTGTTTAAGTGTTAGATGGATTCGTGCAAATCTTTAGCGGCGTGCCACATACATATGGGTTGCACATCAATTCGGTTTTTAACCGTCATCGAGCCAATTTCAAGCGGTGAAAATAACTTCGTCTTCATCATTGTTTGTAATGAACGGATACACATTGCCTTTTGGCCTTCGTTTGTTGCCTTCAATAGCAGGTACAATTGAAACATCTGTTTAAAGACTTCTCCAATGAGGCCCTCATGTACTCATTAAACGAATTTGTCGTTCGTACTTCCGTTGCTTTGACCGGTGTTGCCCTTTCTTTTTCGGTTATTGCAGCTCCCCAAGAATACAAAGTTCCTCACAACGCCAAACTGATCCCCAATGTAAAAACGCTGGATGTTTTCAAAGAGGGCGTTTATCACTTTTATGAAAAAAACGAGAGTTTCTTCAAAGCGGGCAAACGCCAAGGCAGTACATACCGATTAGGAACGTCATTTAGCCAAGGGATGCCCAAGCAATTTAGCTACGGGGGCAACCGTGATTGGGTGGTCGTTAACGGCCATATGCAAAAGCCCTCGGCGGTTCAAAGACTTCGTGTACTGAAAAATGATCGTGTCTCTGTTGAAGGTCACGCTCGCGATGCGTTAGTGGTGTCGCTTCAAGCGTATGATGTATCAGGCAAGCCTATTCAAAGTTTTTTAACGGGCCACAATAGTCGTCCGACCAAAACGGCAGAAAACATTTCCACGGGCTACCGCTTCAGTAAAGGCTCAGTCGCCTACGTACCGACCTTTCAAACCGTCACGGATAAAGTTGTCATTCCCAATAAAGACGTCTTAACGGGGCAAAAAAACATTGAAAACTTTCTCAAAAGATTCTCGGGCAAAATTCCCAATTGTTTGAGTTATGAAAAGCGCTCCGGGTATCAACCTTATGCCATCCGATTTATCAATCGAAAGGGCAACAACGGTGAAATTGAAATCTTCCATGCCAAACGCTCTAGCGTCTTCTGTGAAGCCGTAGGTAAGCGTGTGGCTTTAGGGAAATTCCAAATTAAGACGGTTAACGGCACGCGTGTGATGGCACTCACCTTCCCCGACAAGATTGACTCTCGTGACTTGGGCATCAAGGCCAGCGAACGTGAAGCTTTACGCTACGCTTTTGTTGAAGTCACTTCTCCCCGTCGTCAAGTCTTACCCGGTCTCCTGATTGACCGCAATAAAGACTTCCATGACTTCCAGTACCGCTTTAATGCTCAAGCTGCCACTGACATCAAAAAAGCTATGAATTAAACGATTGAAGAGACAAAAAATGCCGAGTTTTTAAAGCTCGGCATTTTTGTTAGGTCAGACGTTCTTTAAATGAAGAACATATTCATGATATAGAAGGACGGAACCAAAATACCCACGGACCAGAGCATGTAACCGAAGAAGGTCGGCATCTTGATGCCACGTTCTTGCACAATCGCAACCGTCATGAAGTTCGGAGCGTTACCGATATAGGTATTAGCGCCCATGAATACGGCACCGCAGGAAATCGCCATCAGAATTGTCTGTGGTATAAAGCTGGTCAGTGTCTGTATACCGGAGCTAAATCCTAAGGAGGCTGCAGTTGTGAAGAATACCAGGTAAGTCGGTGTGTTATCAAGGAAGCTTGATAATGCTCCGGTTATCCAGAAGAACTGCCAGGGTTCAGTCAGTCCAAGACTGGAACCCCGGGCTTTTAAAATAAGGAGTGCCGGAATCATCGTAATAAAGATACCGATGAAAAGAATGGCAACTTCCTGAATCGCATCCCAGGTAAAATGGTTGCTGCTGCGAACTTCCTTTTTGGTTGTCTTAAAGGAAAGATAAGCAGAAGCAAGAATCATCG
>USIM01000230.1 GCA_900554675.1 uncultured Sutterella sp. | reverse complement strand
GGGTTTTCCCCTCTCGGCGCCCTAAAGTTGCGGGCGTTTCATCGGGAAAATAAAGCTTACAAATCGCAACACGAACACCGAAGTCCCCTAAAGGCAAAATATCGCCTCGACCCAGACCAAAAATCAAAACGCTTGCCGCGCTCCAAGGGCCCATTCCTCGCAAGGATTGAACCGCATCAGAGACCTCCTCATTGGTCATTTGCGAAAACTTATCTTCGCTCCAAAGACCACTCTCAAAGTGTTTGGCAATCGTTTTTAACGTTGTGGCTTTTCGCTCGTTTAAGCCTAATGCTCGAAGTTCTTCAAGCGATGTGTCGGTGAGTTTACGACTCCAATCACGCTCGTCACCCAAAAAAGTCTTTAATCGCTCCCAAAGGGTTTTGGCAGCTCGGTTGGAAATTTGTTGCGCCACCACCGCTCGAATCATCGAAGGCAAGGCGCCCATAGGTGTTGGAAAAGGCTTATCCCCATAGCGCTTGATTAGCGCGGCCATCACGGGGTCGTTTTCTGACAAAAAGGCCATCGCCTTGCGAAATGTTCGCACGTCGATGGCCTTGTGAGAAGGATGACTTGTCATTCGTTAGACGAGTTCGCGATGCCAGGTCGTTCCTTGCGGCGTGTCCGTCAAGACAATGCCGTCAGAAGCCAATTGCTTACGGATTTCGTCAGCACGAGCGTAGTTCTTATCCTTTTTAGCTTGCTTACGTTCTTCAATCAAAGCTTCGATTTGAGCTTCGTCCACGCCTTCGGTAGAGCCCTTTAAGAAGGTTTCCGGATCTGCTTGCAAAATGTTGAGGATGGCACCCAACTTCTTTAATTGACGAGAGGCGGCAGCATCCTTTTTGGCTTGTGCGCGATTGGCCAACTCAAACAAAGCGGCCACGGCAACCGGAACGTTAAAGTCATCGTCCATGGCTTCTTTAAAGCGCTTGGCACATTCTTCGTTCCAATCCAAGGGCAAGTCGTCAGCCGGCACATCCTTTAAGGCACCGTACAAGCGCTTTAAGCTTTGGTAAGCATCGACAATTAAGTCCGGCCCAAAGAGAATGGGGCTGCGGTAGTGCGTGCGCATCAAGAAAAATCGCAAGACTTGAGCACCGTTGCCCTTACCGAACTTTTCATCCGTTTCGGCAATGGCGTCTCGCACCGTCCAGAAGTTACCCAAAGACTTACTCATCTTTTCTTCTTGACCGTCCTTGTTCATCACGCGCAAGGGACCGGTGTGCATCCAAACGTTAGCAAAGGACTTACCGTGAGCACCCTCACTTTGAGCGATTTCATTTTCATGGTGAGGGAAGATGAGGTCAGGGCCACCGCCGTGAATATCAAACGTTTCACCGAGATAGTGGCAGCTCATGGCGGAACACTCAATGTGCCAACCCGGGCGACCCACGCCCCAGGGGCTTTCCCATTGAGGTTCACCGGGCTTTGCGCTCTTCCAAAGAACGAAGTCCAAGGGATCGCGCTTAGTTGTATCGGCCGCTACACGTTCGCCACTTCGCAAGTCATCGATCGACTTACCGGACAACTTCCCGTAAGACTTAAAGCCTCGCACGGCAAAGGCCACGTCACCGCCTTCGGTCTTATAGGCCAAACCGTTTTTCTCGAGCTTACCGATGATGTCCAACATTTGCGGAATGAATTGCGTGGCACGAGGCTCGACGGTTGGCGCCAAACACCCCAACGCCATCATGTCTTCTTGCATGTAGCGACCGTACTCTTCGGTCAAATCGTCACAAGAAATCTTGCGCTCGGCCGCACGGCGAATGATCTTGTCATCCACGTCCGTGATATTGCGAACGAAGGTCACTTTGTAGCCACTGGCTTCAAACCAACGACGAATGATGTCAAAGGAGATGAAGGTACGGCCGTGACCGATGTGCGTGTAGTCATAAACCGTCACGCCGCAGACGTACATTTTGACTTCATTGGGCGTGATCGTTTGAAAGGGAGCCTTTTGGCGAGATAGTGTGGAGTAAACCTCTAATGCCATGATGCGTTCTTTTCTAATAAAGTGGTAATCAATCTGTTAAGT
>USIM01000229.1 GCA_900554675.1 uncultured Sutterella sp. | reverse complement strand
CTGTTTTGTCTTTTCTTTGAAATCTTCCGGGGTCTTTCCCTTAAAACGACGAAGCCAAAGTGCACGAGCGCGCTCTGCTTCACTCTCAAGTGGCTCCATTGCCTCTTTTACGATATCTTCTTCCAATCCCTGACGGCGCAGCTCAAATTCAATACGGGCGTTACCGTATTTATTGCTTCGGATTCGAGCTCGACTTTTAGCGTATCGTTCATCAGAGAGGTATTTCAAACCCTCTAGCTCATCTAAAAGGCGATCGACTTCCGCTTCTTCTTGCTCAGGTTGCAAGTAACGCAAAAGCTTTCCTCGAAGTTCCAAACGCGAATACTCGCGCCGCGCAAGGTATTGCACGGCTCGAGCTTTAAGCGAGGGTTGTTTTCGTTGACGAGAGGAAGGTTTTACCGCTTCCTCTTCATCAATGAAGACCTCTTCTGAGTCTTTAGACCAAAACGTCATCGTCGCTCTTATCTTCAGCGGAAGCGACCTTACCCTTCACACCCTTGAGTTCACGGATGCGACCTTCGATTTCTTCCAAAACGGCAGGGTTGGACTTCAAGAATTCGCGAGCGTTATCTCGACCTTGACCGATCTTGTCGCCTTGGTAGCTGTACCAAGAGCCGGACTTACCCACCAAATTCAAGTCAACACCCATGTCAATGACTTCACCTTCGTGAGAAATGCCGTCACCGTAGAGAATGTCGAATTGAGCGGTTTTAAAGGGAGGCGCAACCTTGTTTTTCACAACCTTCACCTTGGTATCGGAGCCGATCACTTCGTCGCCCTTTTTCAAGGCACCCACGCGACGGATGTCCAAGCGAACGGAGCTATAGAACTTCAAAGCGTTACCACCCGTCGTCGTTTCGGGGCTGCCGTAGCTCACACCGATCTTCATACGAATTTGGTTAATGAAGATCACGAGCGTGTTGGTGCGTTTAATGGAAGACGTTAACTTACGCAAAGCTTGACTCATCAAGCGGGCTTGAAGACCCGGTAAAGCTTCACCCATTTCACCTTCGATTTCCGCTTGCGGCGTCAAGGCGGCCACGGAGTCAATGACCACCATGTCAACGGAACCTGAACGCACCAAAGCGTCAACGATTTCCAAAGCTTGTTCACCGGTATCTGGTTGAGAGATCAAAAGATCACCTAAATTCACACCCAAGCGTTGAGCGTATTGAATATCTAAAGCATGTTCGGCGTCAACGAAAGCGCAAGTGCCACCCGTCTTTTGCATTTCAGCAACAACGTGCAAAGCCAACGTCGTCTTACCGGAAGATTCCGGGCCGTAGATTTCAACAATACGACCACGCGGCAAACCGCCAATCCCCAAGGCTAAATCCAAGCCTAAAGAACCCGTGGAGACAACATCGATATCTTCATTGAGATTCTTGTCGCCCATACGCATGATGGAGCCTTTACCGAATTGCTTTTCAATTTGAGCAAGAGCAGCAGACAATGCCTTTTTGCGTTCTTCGCCTTCAACTCGTTCGACTCGGGGTAATGTGCGCTTTTCAGCCATGATTATTCCTTAGTAAAAAAAAATCTTCAATTATCATAAAACCAATTCAATAGATTCAAGCAACAACATCAATCAAAAGTATCAATATTGCGTAAATCCCTTGTTTTCAATCATTGCGTTTTATCCATAACCGAATTATTCACTATAAAAGATCATTTGTCGAGACTTTTTACAGTCATTTTTGTTATCGTTTACCCTAATATACATATCTCTATTTGATCTTTATTGAGTTCACCATCTAAAAAATATTTTGAGAAGGCATTTGACAAATAAAAAAAGGGACGGCATAATTTCGAACTCGTTGGTTGGATGTGAGGCAACGGGCTTTTCCCGGCAGCGCATAGCGACGGGTCGTTAGCTCAGTCGGTAGAGCAGCTGATTCGTAATCAGCAGGTCGTGTGTTCGAGTCACATCACTAGCTCCAGAATGGCCCTGTAACCGCAAAGGTTACAGGGTTTTTCTTTGCTCCAAAACTGTAAAATCAGTGGAAGATCGTGCTTGCTTCGGCTCAAAAATGCAGTGTGACGATGGGT
>USIM01000228.1 GCA_900554675.1 uncultured Sutterella sp. | reverse complement strand
CCATGATCAAACCCTTAAAATATTTTTACTTTTTTGATTTTATCATAAGTTGACTTTCGATTTTATCGAAACCAGACTTTCGATTTTATCCGAAGTCGACTTTCTGATTTATCCAAACCAACTCCTTACAAATCAATGAGATAGTTTTTTTAGAGCTCTTTTTTGAGAAAAAATGCCCTAGAAAATTTGAATGTTTCAAAGATTATCATTTTGGAGTTTTTGAATTATCGCTCCGGCCCGCCTTCGCCAAAAACAACCTTCCACAAAGCACGAACATCGGCAATTTCGGACTCAAATGCCTTCGGATCCACTCTCACGCTCCCCAAGCCGTGCTCTAACCGATACGTACGCTGAACGTTGCGATATTGGCGATAAATCCCAGCACATCGTGCGGCCAAATCGTTATCGATTAAGCCGATGCGACCTGCCATTTCCAATAACAAAATATTTCCGAAATTATTCGTTAATTCAGGATGCTCGTGCGAGTAAACCAACACCATTGCTTGAACAGCAAATTCAATATCTACCATCCCGCCACGATCGTGCTTGACGTCAAATAAGGACGTGCCGTTGGGGTGACCTTCGAGCATTTTGCTGCGCATCTCTGAGACATCGCGTAAGACTTTTTGTGCGTCTCTTGGCAATTTCAAAAGCGCTTCGCGTTCTTTCTCAAACGCCGCTCCGATTTCTCGATCACCTGCACAGAACCGAGCGCGCGTTAATGCTTGGTGTTCCCAAGGCCAAGCCCCTGTTCCGTCTTCGTTTCGTTGGTAACGACGGAACATTTCCAAGGAAGAAACCACCAAACCGTTTTCCCCGTTGGGGCGCAAACGTAAATCAACATCAAACAAAATACCGGAAGATGTCTGAACCGTGAGCCAACTCATCATGCGACGCACTAAACGGGTGTAGTTTTTTGAAGCTTCAGGAGAATCATCATCGTAGAGATAGATTAAGTCTAAGTCCGAGGCGTAACTAAGTTCCTTCCCCCCTAACTTCCCGTAGGCAATGACCGCAAATTTGGGCACATCGCAATGGCGGCTTGCTACGGTGTTCCAGGCCAACGTAATGACAATTTCAATCACCGCATCAGCTAAGGCTGACAATTGGTCTGCCAAGCGCTCAACCGTGAATCGACCTTCGAGATCGGCTACCAACAACTTAAAGACAGCCCCATGGTGAGCATCTCGGATGATGTTCATTTGCGACTCTTGATCGTCGGCTGCCTCTTGGAGTTGTTCCCACAATTCGTCTTGCCAATCACTCCAATCCACCGTTGTGAAGTTATCCCACACGACATTGCGCTCATCGACCAATTCGTCCAAAACAATCGGGTGCGCAATCAGGTACTCGGCAATGGCAGCGCTTGACTTTAAAACCCGCGCCACCTTTTCACAGACAGGCGGAAATTGAATCAAAAGCGACACATAGGTACTGCGACCGGCAATCACTTCCAATAAATCAATGAAACGCAAGAAAATCTTATCGGGTGCCGTGCCATCGGACTCGTTAGCCAAATCTTTGCATAGACCAACGATCCGTTTAACCAATTGCGCCATTCGAACTTGTGCGGCTTCTGTTTGGGCCGCCAAGAATTTCGAGCGCATAAGATTTAAGACTCTGAGAGCGCACGTGGTCGGATCTTCGTAGCCCAAAGATTTAAATTGTTCTTCTAATTCGGGAGCTGCCCTTTCAAAACCTTCAGCCCACCCTTGAGGCCAATCATCCTCTTCGGTTTCATCCTTTTCGCCCACCTTGAAAATGGCTTCAAAGCAATTGGATACGTAATCACGAATCTGAGCTAAGCGCGAGAGCATTTCTTGGGTTTCAATCCCCATCAGTTGCGCCACCTTTTGCACTTGATCGTCTTCGGTTGGCAAACGATGCGTTTGTTGATCGTCCAAATACTGAATAGCATGCTCCATATTGCGCAAAAAGAGATACGCATCGGATAAGGCCTGAGCTTGTTCTTCCTTAATAACGCCGTGTTTAGCTAAAAGTGGCAACGTCTCTAAAGTATTTTTGCCTCGCAGTTGTGGTTCACGCCCACCACGGATCACTTGAAAAGTTTGGG
>USIM01000227.1 GCA_900554675.1 uncultured Sutterella sp. | reverse complement strand
ATAGTGCCCCGTCACAAAACCATCATTACCTAAGGCCACAATGGGCTGGTAAAGCGTATAAAGACCGCCATGCGTATGACCCGAAAGTTGTAAATCTACACCTTGGACTTTACGAGCACCGGCAGGTTGGTGAACCAAGAGAATCACTGGGCCTTCAGGGGTTCCCGCCAACGCTTTGTTTAAATCTGGTTGGTATTGGGTTTGCCCAAAAAATCGACTGGCCGCACGATCAATCGTCCCCGCGATAACGAGATTGGCATTCCCTCTCGTAATCACGGCATGACGGTTTTCCATCATTTGAATGCCTAAGGTTTCGAAGTAGCGCTCCCACGACAAGGCACCGTGATACCACTCGTGATTACCGGAAACTGCATAAACACCGTCTTTAGCTTGCAATTGACGATAGGGGGCAACCATCGAAGCAAGCTCTCCTACCTTTCCTTCAATCAAGTCACCTGAGAGCACAACGGCATCGGGCTTTAAAGCATTGGCGCGCTCAATCGTTGCCTCTAACCATTCTTGATTCATCAAGCGACCGATATGTAAATCCGCCATTAACACCAATCGATAGTTTTCAAATTCGCTCGGAAGATTCTTGATCTGAATTTCAACTCGCTTGACATCGGGTACTTTCAGTGCGGCATAGGTACCATAAAAAGCCCCTACCATGCTGATCGCCAATAGCGCCCACTTCATACTATCTCGAGAAAAAGGCCACGAAACCGACAACCCCGTCAAATTCACCAAACGACAAATCCAAAAACCTAAGTCCTTTAAAACGAGTAAAGGAAGCATTACGAGCAAGATGTTGAAAAGTGCTTCACACGCAATCAAGACCGTGCGGTTATAGACAGGATTAAAGAAGTCTCCACTTAAAAAATAGTAGAAAGTGAACTTTTGACTCAATAACAAGAAAAATAGTGACAGCAAGAGTTTTGTCTTGAGGCTTACGGCCATAAATGCAGCAAAACTCACTGACACATAAAGTGCAATTGCTAAAGTGACAACTGACACAGTCAACACCATAACGGTACCTTCCTTTCTATTAAGTCGTTCTCAAATTATGAGACTGTAATACGTTCACGTTGAGTGTCACGATGCGGCGGCTCACCAAAAGCACGCTTGTACTCACGATTAAACTGGCTGGGGCTTTCATAACCCACTTCAAAGCATGCCGTTGTCGCGTCTTTCCTCTCGAGCAACATAAGACGTTTAGCTTCGTGAAGTCGCAATTGCTTTTGATATTGCAATGGCGTCATGCACGTCCCCTCTTTGAAATGCCGGTGAAATGTTGAAACCCCCATATGTACATAATCAGCCAACTCAGAAACGCTCAACGACTCTCGGAAATTTTCGTTTAGCCAACCCACTGCACGAGCAATCTGAGCGCTTGAGCCTTGGTGAGCGTTAAAGCGACGCAAGGGCGCCCCAAAATCGCTTAAAAGTAATCGATAGTGCAGCTCTCTCACGATCATTGGTGCTAAAACAGGAATTTGCTCGGGCTTTTCCGTTAAAAGCACTAAACGCAGAAGCGTTTCGTAGGTATCTTCACCAACATTACCAACGCTCAACGCCTCGTCTGCCATTGCATTTCCACGAGAAGGCAGAGGCAAGGCGTTACAGAGTTCTGCCAAAATCATCGGATTGAGCTCCAATGAGATGCCTAAATAAGGATGATCATAAGTACTATTCACCGTACAAAATTGACACGGCACATCAACGCCAACGAGCAGACTATCCCCTTCTGAATATTGGTAGACACGATCACCCATAACCGACCTTTTGCTACCTTGAACAACAAAGGCAAGTGCCGGACGATAAATACTTGCTCCTTCTTGATTTCCTGGGTCTCGTCGATGAAAAGTCAGTCCGGGAATACCTGTTGGATAGGCACCTCCTTTTTGACATACTTTATTAAGAATCATTTTTAAGGCTTTTTGGATTTCGCTTAGTCGATTATCAGTCATGGTCTGAATCCTCCACTTGTCCTATTTTTGCAATTCTTCTCACAGAAAACCCATCCATTTCTTTCTTATTATTGCCTAATTCTCTCTCCAACAGAAAAATTGATGCGGATTTT
>USIM01000226.1 GCA_900554675.1 uncultured Sutterella sp. | reverse complement strand
AAGTCAATCAAAGAAAGGATTAAGAAAAGCCCCGTAAAAATCAATACGGTTAAATAAGCAAAACTCACACCGAATCGCAAACCCACAAAATAGGCAAGGACGGCAGAAATAAGTTCAGCCAAGGGGTATTGAAAACTGACTTTTGCTCCACAGTGAGCGCAACGCCCACGCAGACACACCCAACTCACCACAGGAATCAATTCCCATGGTTTTAAAGGGGTTTGACAGGCTTCACAATGAGACGGAGGCCAAAGAATGGATTGCCCTGCGAGATAACGATCAGCGCAGACGTTATAAAAGCTTCCTAAAAAGAGGCCTAAGATTGCGGAAAAAATCGCAAAATCCTCTTTAGGAATTTGAGCTAAAAGGACAAAACTGTCCATGACGTTCATTTCTTAGTCTCCTAAGAATGGCCACCTGAGCACGACAAAAGAGCAGGGTTCGTCGCAAACTTCTTCACTTCGTTTCTATCGACCACACCCTTTTCATAAAAGCCTTTCAGGCAATCATCCATACTCACCATGCCTAAGGCACGAGACGTTTGAATGACGTTCGGAATTTGATAGGTCTTACCTTCACGAATAAGTTTACGAACCGCAGGCGTTGCCATCATGATTTCCATGGCTTGAACGCGACCCGTGCGGTCGGCTTTTTTTCAATAAAGCCACCGACAAGACGGCACGAAGGCTGTCGGCCAACATCGAGCGAATTTGTTGCCCGTCGCTATCGGGGAAAATTGCCAAAATACGCTCCACTGTTTGAGCAGCTGTACGAGTGTGAAGCGTCGCAAAAACCAAGTGACCGGTTTCTGCTGCTTCAAGCGCTAATTGGACGGTTTCTCGATCGCGCATTTCGCCCACGACAATGATGTCGGGGTCTTCACGCAAGGCCATGCGAAGGGCATCGGCAAAAGAAGGCGTGTGTGTGCCCACTTCGCGTTGACTCACCAAACAAGACTTATTTTGATAAACGAATTCGATCGGATCTTCGATCGTAATAATGTGATCTTTGCGATGCGTATTGGCGTAATCAATGATGGCAGCCGTTGCAGTGGATTTGCCGCTACCCGTAGCACCCGTGACCAACACAAGGCCACTTGAGAGCATCGCCAAAGAACTTAATCGTTCAGGAATCCCCAACGCTTGCATCGTCGGAATTTCTTGAGGAATCACACGAAAAGAAGCTGCAACACCTTCAATCGTTTGATAGATATTGACGCGGAAACTGCAACAATCAATGGCCCAACGCCAATCAATACCGCCGCGCGTTTGAAGATCATCGCGTCTTGACGGACCCGCCACCTTATCAATGAGCGCTTGCATGTCGGTTTCTGTGACTGGATCAGCATCTAACTGCTCCAATTGACCGACAAAACGCCCCATGGGTCGGTGACCGACGCTGAGATGAAGGTCAGAGCCGCCTCGCAAGAAAACTTCACGCAGGGATTGTTCTAAATCGAGTGCCATGTCTTCATCCTTTTCAGTAGTTAAAAACATCTCCAGCAACACCCACTGGCATTACTGGAGATGTAGGCATCTACGAATGTATCTCAAAAATTGCGAGGACTGCCTTCACAGGAACAAATAAAACCCTTTTAATATTTGATAACACTAACCCAATGCATGATTAACGACATTGAGGAATCGTGACGCTGTGCGTTTTACCAGTGGAGGTATTATCCTTACCCCACGTGATAGTGACCACACCGGCAGTTGATACTTCCGCCTTCCAATCTTCACCACTCGACTTGACCACGTTGGTGCCAGCAGTAGCACCATCAGAACCAGTGATAACAGAATTAATTGCGGCAGAACTTGCTTTCGTGCAGGTCTCGCCAGCCAACAATTGAGTTGCGAACTCACCATTCACGCGAGATTGAATCTCTGCAACAATGGCGTTTTCTGCTTGGATTCGAGCTTCCTTTTGAAGATCAAAATACTTCGGTGCAGCCACAGCCATCAAAATGCCCAAGAGCACTAACACCATCACGATTTCAATGAGTGTGAAACCCGATTCTTTTTTACTCATCATATTGGTCTCCTCCTTATAGATGAATCAAAAATGTAAATTTTGGTAGGTTAGATT
>USIM01000225.1 GCA_900554675.1 uncultured Sutterella sp. | reverse complement strand
CTTTAAATCGCAAACTGATGATCGGAAAACAAATGGGAGAGTTCTTTTGGAACTCTCCCGTATTTGTTTGATAAACGGTTTTGATTATTTCCCGAAGAGGGGATAGGTTCAGTCAAAACCGGCTGTGGTTAAGAAGCGCTTAGGGAATCGCTTCACGACCCGGCATGTCGTCCACCACGTGAGTCATCCGGGCCGCTTTTTTTATCTTATGCGTCAAGTGATAGATGACAAAGCACGAAACGGTAAACGGAATACCGCAATAAAGCGCAATGCGTTGTTCGGGATCAAAGCCCATACCGACCATCACAATGATGCACATCACAGCACCGGCAATGGGCACGAACGGGAACCAAGGACTCTTGTATTTAAGCTCGTTCAAGTCGCCACCATTGGCCAAGAATTGTTGGCGGAAGCGGTAGTGAGCGATGCAAATACTCAACCAAACACCCACCGTAGAGAAACCTACGATAGAGATCAAAATCACAAAGACCGTATCAGCAGCCATTACGCTGGAAGCCAAAGCAAGCAAACCACCCAACATACTGAATGCCAAGGCGTTAACAGGAACCCCACGCTTATTGAGCTTGGCTAAACCTGCCGGCATCATGCCATCATGACCCAACGACCAAACCATACGGCCTGAGGCAAATAAGCCGGTGTTGGCCGATGACAAAATCGCCGTGATGATGACAAAGTTAAAGATGTCTGCAGCATAGGGGATCCCCAACTGTTCAAAGACCGTAATGAACGGGCTCTTTGAAACCGTGGCCGATTCTGCCGGCACCAACGTTGCAACGATCAAGACGGTACCTACAAAGAAGACCACCAAGCGCAACAAAGAGGCGCGAACAGCAATCGGAATCACACGTTCAGGATTATGTGTTTCGCCTGCGGCCACACCGATCAATTCAGTGCCCGAGAAGGCAAAGCAAACCGTCACCATCGTAAATAACAGTGGTGTTATGCCGTTGGGCAACAAATCACCGTTACCGATCAAGTTTGACCAACCCGGAGAACCTGTTTCGCCAAATGGAATAACATCAAAGATGGCGCAAGCCCCCAAGACGATGAAGACCTGAATGGTGATCACTTTGATAATCGAGAGGAAGAACTCACTTTCAGCAAAAAAGCGAGTATCAATCACATTCAAGAAGAAAATGATCGACCCGAAAATCACGCACCACATCCATATCGGCACTTGCGGGAACCAATACTGCATGGCAAAGCCAACAGCGGTGAAAGCGGTCCCTAACGTGACCGTCCAATTCAACCAATACAACCACGCAACAGCATAACCGGCTGCCGGAGAGATGTACTTTGTTGCATAAAGATGAAAGGAGCCAGGATCGGGGTGAGCCACAGAGAGTTCACCAAGACTTAACATAATCAAGTACACCATAAATGCACCGATTAAGTAAGCCAACACAGTACCGAAGGCACCAACGTTTGCGATGATGTGACCAGTTCCAAAGAAGAGGCCGCTGCCGATCACGCCACCTAAACTCAACATGATGAGGTGACGCAATTGCATTGAGCGTTGGAATTGGGACTCGTTATTCGCCGTATTATTTTGGGAGCGATTACTCATGCCTTTCCCCCAAAGTGTTGCTTCTGCTTTCTAGCACCGAGGGTACAGGCCTTATACCCAAGGACTCAGGATCTTGTCTTCGACGAAATATTCGCTTCGAAGCTAGTCTGACAGTTGCAACCCGTTTGTAAAAAGATGCTCGTCGTCCAAACGTTCATCTCTCGTTTTTCGAGGGTTTTCTCCCCCGACACGGTGGTCAACAAAATAAATTTGTTCTATTGACACCGCGATAATAGAGTCAAAATTCGGTGAGGGCAATAGTTAAAACGAAAATAAATTGCAACAGTGCGCAAGTCTTTGGAAAATAAGAGGATTTTTGATGGAATATTTTGTGGTATTTTTGCTCAAAATTCACAAAATATTGTTGACAAAGAAAAAGGAGAGGTTTTTTGACCTCTCCTTTGAATGGCTCCCCGAGTTGGGCTCGAACCAACGACCTGCGGATTAACAGTCCGTCGCTCTACCGACTGAGCTATCGAGGAAAATTTCCTTGAAGAATTGCTCCTTCAAAA
>USIM01000224.1 GCA_900554675.1 uncultured Sutterella sp. | reverse complement strand
TGAAGGAATTCTTCGGTAAGGATCCGCGTAAGGACGTGAACCCGGACGAAGCCGTGGCTATCGGTGCTGCCGTTCAAGGTTCTGTGTTGACGGGCGAACGCAATGACGTTCTCTTGTTGGACGTGACGCCGTTGACCTTGGGTATTGAAACGTTGGGTGGCGTGATGACGGCCATGATTAACCGTAACACGACGATCCCGACCAAGCACGCTCAAGTGTTCTCTACGGCTGAAGATAACCAACCGGCCGTGACTATTAAGGTCTACCAAGGCGAACGTGAAATGGCTTCCAACAACAAGCTCTTGGGCGAATTCAACCTCGAAGGTATCGCTCCGGCTCCGCGTGGTTTGCCGCAAATCGAAGTGACGTTTGACATCGACGCTAACGGTATCTTGCACGTTGCCGCAAAGGATAAGGCCACGGGTAAGGAAAACACGATCACGATTAAGGCTAGCTCCGGTTTGAGCGAAGACGAAATCAAGCGCATGGTTGACGATGCTGAAGCTAACAAGGCCGAAGACCACAAGCGTTTTGAATTGGCTCAAGCTCGTAACGTGGCTGACGCTTCCATCCACCAAGTTCAAAAGACCTTGAAGGATTTGGGCGATAAGGTTGAAGCTGCTGACCGTATGGCTTGCGAAGACGCCATCAAGAAGGTTGAAGAAGTGGTCAAGGGCGAAGACAAGGCCGCTATTGACGCCGCTGTTGAAAAGTTGATGACGGCTGCTCAAAAGATTGGCGAAAAGTTGAATGCTCAAGCTCAACAAGCTCAAGCTCAACCGCAAGATCAACAAGGCGCTAAGGCTGATGACGACGTCGTTGACGTGGACGCTAAGGAAAAATAATCTGACGGACCGATCTCGACAAGTGATCGGTCAATCAGAGATTTGAGTACATGAGAGAGGGGGAAGGCTCAAGAAACGGGGGTTAACCGCATAACTTGAGCCTTTCTTTTTGGCACATATAGGATTAGACGTTCAATGAGTGATCGCGATTATTACGAAGTATTGGGTGTAGAGAAAAACGCCAGCGCTGCCGATATTAAAAAGGCCTATCGCCGTTTGGCGATGAAATACCACCCCGACCGTAATCAAGGGGATAAGGAAGCCGAGGAAAAATTCAAAGAAATCGGCGAAGCTTATGAAGTGTTAGGTGACGAGCAAAAGCGCGCCGCCTATGATCGTTTTGGTAAGGCCGGTGTTAATCCCGGTGCCGGTGGCGGTGCAGGCGGTTTTGGTGGCTTTGGCCCCGAAGGTTTCGGTGGCTTTAGCAACATGGGCGACTTTAGCGACCTCTTCGGTGAGATTTTTGGTCAAGCCGCCGGTCGTCGTCAACAGTCCGGCCCTCGCGCAATGAAGGGGACGGACTTGCGCTATGACATGGAAATTACGCTTGAACAAGCCGCTAAGGGTCACACGGCTGAAATCCGTGTTCCTGTTTGGGAAAAGTGTGATGTCTGTGACGGTACGGGTAGCCGCTCCAAGGCTAAGCCCAAGACCTGTCCGCATTGCCAAGGCTCAGGCACCATTCATGTCAAGCAAGGTTTCTTCGCAGTTCAACAAACGTGTCCCCACTGCCATGGCACGGGTACCGTGATTAGCGATCCGTGTCCGAATTGTGATGGCACGGGCTTTAAGAAGGTCATGAAGACCTTGGAAGTGAAGATTCCGGCCGGTATCAGTTCCGGACAACGTGTTCGCTTGCAAGGCAAGGGTCAACCGGGTATTAACGGTGGTCCTGCCGGTGACTTGTACGTTGAAATCATGGTTAAGCCCCATGAAATCTTCCAACGCGACGGCAATGATTTGCACGTTGAGTTGCCGATCTCCTTCGTGGTGGCCGCTTTGGGCGGCGATGTGGATGTGCCGGTACTTGATGGCGAAACCCGCATCTCGATCCCTGAAGGCACGCAAAACGGCAAGATTTTGCGCTTGCGCGGCAAGGGCTTAAAGGATCTTCGCTCGGGTTACATGGGCGACTTGTACATCCATGTGTACATCGAAACGCCGGTGAATTTGAACGACAAGCAAAAGGACATTTTGCGTCAATTCCAAAAGACGATTGATGATAACGGCAAGAAGCATTCTCCGAAACATCAAAGCTTTATGGATAA
>USIM01000223.1 GCA_900554675.1 uncultured Sutterella sp. | reverse complement strand
CCCCGCCGTTAAAAAACACATTTTTTACCACCCAAAAGGATCCAACGACGCAGCTGAGTTGGATTTCACGTATTTTAGTGCTGTGCGCACCGTCGAAAATGCTTTATCGAAAGTGAAAGATGAAGCGGGGATGAAACGAGTTGAGCGCTTCTTGCGCTTAGAAGAATGCCCCGACTGTCACGGCTCTCGATTTTCTGAAGCGGCTCGCGCTCCGAAGATCAACGGTGTGAGCATTGATGAAGTCTGTCGTTGGCCTTTGACGGATGTTTGCCAATGGGTTGAGAAAGTTCCCAGTACTTTACCCAAAGAAATGCGACCCATGGCTCAAAGCATTTGCGAAAGTTTTACCCATACGGCTGCGCGGCTTTTGGATCTAGGGTTGGGATATTTGTCTTTAGACCGAGCAGCATCAACCTTGTCAACGGGCGAAAGACAACGCATGCAGTTGGCTCGCGCTGTCAGAAACCGTACGACTGGTGTGCTCTACGTTTTAGATGAACCCTCCATTGGTTTGCATCCCGCCAATATAGAGGGCTTGAAAGCCGTGATGCGAGAACTCATTGCCGATAGTAATTCCGTTCTTTTGGTGGATCACGATGTGGACATTTTGCGAGAAGCCGATTGGATTGTGGAGATGGGGCCGTCAGCCGGACGCGATGGCGGTGAAGTGGTGGCCCAAGGGGCGGTTGACGCCATTAAAGCGGCAGAGCAATCCAGAATTGGTCCTTATTTGGCGGGAAAGCCCGCGGTGGTGCGACCCAACATTTCTAAAGAAGAGGTTTTCTCTTTTGGTGAAATCGCTCTTGCAACCGATTCGATTCACACGGTTAAACCTTTAAAGGTTTCAATCCCGAAGTCACGTTTAACGGTCGTGACCGGTGTCTCGGGTTCAGGTAAAACCACGTTAATTCTTGAGAGTCTTTTGCCCGCTCTTAAAGCCCATTGTGAGGAAACGGCTCTTCCCGGTCACGTGAAAAGCATTAAGGCAGACGGCATTAATAATATTAAGTTGATTGATGCGACTCCCATTGGTACGAACGTTCGTTCGACCGTTGCAACGTACGCGGGCGTGCACGATGATTTGCGTAAAGCGTTTGCAAGAACACAGCAAGCCAAAGACGCAGGACTCAAGGCCGGTGACTTTTCTTATAACACCGGCAAACTTCGTTGCCCCGAGTGTGACGGTACGGGTGTCATCAGTCTTGATGTGCAGTTTTTGCCCGATGTGGATGTACCGTGCCCGGTTTGTCATGGCAGGCGTTACTCGCAAGACGCTGATCTCATTCATCGAGTTTCAAAGTCAGGCGACTCTTTGACGTTACCGCAACTCATGCAAATGGACGTCACAAGTGCGCTTAAAGTGACCCAAGACATGAAACCCGTTAACCAAAAGCTTCAAGTTTTAGAGGACTTAGGCTTAGGTTATTTGACGTTAGGAGAAGCCACGCCGGGGCTATCCGGTGGTGAAGCGCAACGCTTAAAGTTGGCCGGTGAATTCACCCGTGGGCAAGAAGACAGCGTCTTTATTTTTGATGAACCCACGATTGGTTTGCACCCGGAAAACGTGGCAACCTTAATGGCAGTGTTTGACCGCTTGGTCGCCTCGGGAGCAACAGTGATTGTGATTGAGCACGACTTGGATGTGATTCGCAGTGCAGACTGGATGATTGATATGGGGCCGGGAGGCGGGGAAGCCGGTGGTACGGTGGTCTTTGCCGGTAAACCGGAAGATGCCCGTTTGGAAAAAGTGTCTGTAACGGGGCGCTATCTCTAGTAACGAGTCAAAAAACACAAAACCCACCGAAATTTCGATGGGTTTTGCATTATCTATGGAAGTCCCAGATTACTTCAATGCTTCGAAAACACGAGCCTTGATTTCATCGATGGCACCCAAGCCGCTGATGCTGCGGTATTGGGGAGCAGACTCAACGCCGGAGGCAGCCAAGTCACCGTAGAACTTCACCAAAGCTTCGGTTTGAGCGTGGTAAACACCCAAGCGCTTCAAAACGACTTCTTCCTTGTCGTCATCACGTTGGATCAACGGATCGCCCGTCACGTCGTCCTTACCTTCAACCTTAGGCGGATTGTAGACGATGTGGTACGTACGGCCGGAGACAGG
>USIM01000222.1 GCA_900554675.1 uncultured Sutterella sp. | reverse complement strand
ATCTTTTTGAGCCATCACAATTTAGACTTGGAAAGATTCACCGCAACCGCAGTGACTCTTTTCATTGGGATTATGGAACTTAAAGCCTTCGTTTAAACCTTCACGGGTATAGTCCAATTCGGTTCCGTCAATATACGGTAAGCTCTTGGCATCCACAATGACCTTCACACCAAAAGATTCCCAAACATTGTCATCGTCATTGACGACATCGGCAAACTCAAGCTTATAGGCCATACCGGAGCAACCCGAAGTCTTCACACCTAAGCGAAGACCGATACCCTTACCACGCTTGGTTAAATAGGAAGCAACGTGTTGAGCAGCTTTTTCAGTTAAGGTGATCGCCATGATTACTTTCCTTGCTTTTGACGATAATCTTCAACGGCAGCCTTGATGGCGTCTTCGGCCAAAATTGAGCAGTGAATCTTCACCGGCGGCAATGCCAACTCTTGGGCGATTTCTTCGTTGGATAATTGCATGGCTTCATCAAGCGTCTTACCCTTAACCCATTCGGTCACAAGAGAGCTCGAAGCAATGGCAGAACCACAGCCATAGGTCTTAAATTTAGCGTCTTCAATAACGCCGGCGTCACTCACCTTAATTTGCAAGCGCATCACATCACCGCAAGCAGGAGCGCCTACCATACCGGTGCCGACATCCTTTTCGTTCTTGTCTAACGTACCCACATTACGAGGATTTTCGTAGTGGTCCATTAACTTATCACTGTATTCCATTCTTTTTTCCTAACTTGAAATTCGTTGTTTAGTGCTCAGACCACTTCACTTGGTTGAGGTCAATCCCCTCTTGGTGCATTTCCCACAAGGGAGACATTTCGCGAAGCTTGGCCACTTTTTCCTTTAATTGGGCAATGACGAAATCAATTTCTTCTTCCGTTGTGAAACGACCCAACGTGAAACGAATGGAGCTGTGAGCCAATTCGTCATCGCGACCCAGGGCGCGCAAAAGACACGGCGATATCCTTTAAGGCCAACATCAAGCTTTCGCCTTCAATGAAAGCAAAACTGACGTTCAAATTGCTCGTAACGCGATGTTCCCAATCCCCGTTTAAATACACTTCAGGGATTTCTTGAATGCCAGCCCACAACTTGTCACGCAACTTCTTCAAACGTGCATTGTCTTCGTCCATTTCCAAGCGAGCCAAGCGATAGGCTTCGCCCATACCGACGATTTGGTGCGTGGCCAAGGTGCCAGAGCGCATACCGCGTTCATGACCGCCACCGTGAATTTGAGCTTCTAAACGCACACGCGGCTTGCGACGAACATACAAAGCGCCGATCCCCTTGGGACCGTAGACCTTGTGACCGGACATACTCATCAAGTCAATCGGATCCTTTGCCATGTCAAAGTGCAACTTGCCGATCCCTTGCGTAGCATCCACGTGGAAGAAGACACCGTGCTTGCGGCACATTTCACCGATTGCTTGCAAATCTTGAATGACACCGATTTCGTTGTTGACGGCCATCACGGAAATCAAAATCGTATCAGGACGAATAGCGGCTTCCAAGGCATTTAAATCCAACAAACCGTTGGGTAAAACGTCCATGTAGGTCACGTCATAGCCTTCGGTCTCAAGGTGACGCATACTATCCAAAACGGCCTTGTGTTCGGTCTTAACCGTGATCAAATGCTTGCCCTTGTCTTTATAGAAATGAGCAATGCCCTTAATGGCTAAGTTGTCGGCTTCGGTAGCACCCGAAGTCCAAACGATCTCGCGCGGATCGGCGTTAATCATTTGTGCGACTTGACTACGAGCCTCATCCACAGCTGCCAAAGATTCCCAACCGTAGGCATGAGAGTTACTGGCAGCGTTGCCGAACTTTTCATACAAGTACGGAACCATCTTATCAACCACACGGGGATCACACGGCGTCGTGGCACCATAGTCCAAATACACAGGCTTTTTCATGGAAATGTCCTTCCGATTTTCTGTGTCTTTCACCCTGAAAGGCGCATCGAAAATCACTAATCAATCGTCAGGGATAAACCCTAATTTTTTCAAAACCGTCGTAGATATTACCGAGACAATGTTACGAACGCAAGAAAGGCTGAGGCAAAAGCTTTCAGCCTTTCAACATAAAACAATGTAAACTATTGTTTTATAACGA
>USIM01000221.1 GCA_900554675.1 uncultured Sutterella sp. | reverse complement strand
TCAAAAACGCTTTCTCACGCTCAAGCGTTAGCTGATGTGGTGGGTGCGAAGGCCACCGATCGATTTGAAGATCTCTTAGAAAATCCTTCCGACTTTGTAGTGGAGTTTGCCGGCATCGGTGCTCTGAAAGCCTATGCCAAAGACGTATTAAGTCACAACATGAATTTAGTGATGGCCTCCGCGGGTGCACTGGCTGATGAGCGGTTTAAAGCAGACCTTCAAACGACGGCAAAGACTCACAATGTCAAACTTTATGTGGCAGGCGGTGCGATCGGTGGTCTTGACTTAATGCAGACCTTTGCTTTGATGGGTAAGTGTGAAACGATGATTGAAAGCACGAAAGCCCCCAAGAGCTTAAACGGCGCTCCGTACTTGGCCGGTCGGACGTTATCGGAAACGGATATTGAAAAGGTTTTCGAAGGCGGTGTTAAAGAAGCGATTGCGGGTTTCCCGAAAAATGTGAACGTTGCGGTAACAGCGAGCGCAGCAAGCGACAATCCCGCCACAACGGTGAAACTTGTGAGCACCCCCGGTGTATCAACCAACACGCACACCATCACGCTTAAAAATGAATTGATGACGGCAACGATTCAAATTGCCTCCAAGCCCGATCCGCAAAATCCGAAGTCGAGCATTTCAACTGCTTGGAGCGTATTGGCGCTTTTGAAAAACTTAGCCTCGCCCGTTGTTTACTATTAAAGAGGTTTGTGCCATCCGAAGAGGCTTTCGGTGCGAATCGGAAGCTCTTCGGTGATGATACGAACGGTCTTTTCATAATCTTCAATCGTTTTCGCTTTATAAATCGACTTCACGATTTTCTCGGCTCCGTCAAAGAGATTGTGTTGGAAAAACCAATACTCTTTCATGCGCATCATGGCATTTTTCTGACTATCAAACGCACGAGCGTAGCTCTCAAATAACGCACGGCTAAACTCAATAATCTCTTCTCGTGAGGCTGCTGATCCGCCTTTAGCCTTTCTAAATAAGGCAGGATCAGACATCAAGGCACGTCCCACCATAATGAGAGCTAAGTCGGGGTAACTGTTTTGAATGTTATCCAAGTCGGCATTCGTAACAATATCGCCGTTATAACCCAAGGATATAACGACGAACATCCCCCTTGTAATGGTCGGTTCGCAAACGAGGATGAATCGTCAGGTGCTTCATGGGGAAACGGTTATAGACCTCGGCAATCGCATCAAACTCGTCCTCATCAGACCACCCTAAACGCGTTTTTACCGAAATGTCGATCGGAAGATCGGCTTCAAAAATGACTTCCAAAAAGCGCTCCAATTCGTGTGGAGTGCGTAAAAAACCGCTCCCTTTACCTTTGGCAACAACGGTGCCCGCGGGGCAGCCGAAATTGAGATTGACTTCATCGTAGCCTAAGTTGGCTAAAGCCTTTGCTGCCCAAATAAAGTCTTCCGTGTTGCGCGTTAAAAGCTGGGGGACAGCATGAATGCCCGCGTTGACTTTCGGCGCCAATTCTCTGAGTTGCCGTTCGGTAAAAGCAGGCGTTGTTGTCGGAGACACAAAGGGCAGGTAATAGGCATCCGCTGGGCCAAAGAGCTTAGCGTGGACTTTTCGAAAAGGAGCGCCCGTGAGACCTTCCATGGGAGCGACAACGAGGAGGGGATTGGTGGTCGTCATAAATAGGTAAAAAAACGAATAAGGGCGAGATTTTAGCAGGCTGGCGTGTGTTTCAAAAGAGAACTTTTCTCTCGATAGAGCTAAAATCAAAAGATTGATTCAATTTTTACGGATCCCTGTCGACAGGGACAAACTGCATGCCTCAACAACATACTTTTGCTGCCTTCGGTCTTAACGATTGCATTATGCGTGCCATTAACGAAATGGGCTATGTGAAACCGACACCAATTCAAGTCTCGGCCATTCCGCTCGTTTTGGCCGGCAATGATGTGATGGGGGCTGCTCAAACGGGGACGGGGAAAACAGCAAGTTTCGGTTTACCGCTTTTAAATCGCTTGATGCCGCAGGCCAACACCAGTATGTCGCCTGCTCGCCATCCTGTGCGTGCGCTGATTTTGACGCCCACTCGAGAATTGGCTGACCAAGTGCACGACAATTTGCATGCCTATGCGAAGTATTCCGGTTTAAGAACCGCTTG
>USIM01000220.1 GCA_900554675.1 uncultured Sutterella sp. | reverse complement strand
GTTTCCATGTACATCAACTGAGCCGTTGCTGCCGGCCCTCGTTGAAGATTAAAACCTGCCACCAAAACTTCGTATATGTCTTCACCGCGGTGGATTTCGAGGCGATCGGATAATTTCACCTCTTTAGCGGGCTTTACACGCTCGCCATTGACACGCACCCGCCCTAATTCAATCGCTTCTTGGGCAAGACTGCGGGTTTTGAAAAAGCGAGAAGCCCAAAGCCATTTATCGATTCGTTCGGAATTTAATTCAGCCATTTCTTGTCTATTTCTTCAAAAAGCATTTAAACGCCGTACAAGCGTCTTTTTTAAGAATTTAATGGATAGATATTACCAAAACTCCAAAAACGCCATGTAAGCGATTTTGATGGCACTTACGAAAAAAGGGAAAGTTCTAAGAACTCTCCCTTTCGGAAAAACTCAAGCTGCTGCTTAAGTTAATCGCTATTATTCAGCCTTGGCTTCCGTGGCTTCTTCAGCAACCGGAGCGGCCTTTTCGACCAATTCCATGTAAGCCATCGGAGCATTGTCACCAACGCGGAAACCCATCTTCAAAATACGGGTGTAGCCGCCGTTGCGGTTTGCAAAGCGCGGGCCGATTTCGTTAAAGAGCTTCGTAACCATTTCACGATCGCGCAAACGGGCAAAAGCCAAACGCTTGTTAGCAACGGTCGGTTCCTTACCCAACGTGATCATCGGTTCGACGACACGGCGCAATTCCTTGGCCTTGGGCAACGTGGTCTTGATAGCTTCGTGACGCAACAAAGAGTTCATCATGTTGCGGAGCATAGCGAGACGGTGAGCGCTGGTGCGATTTAACTTACGTAAACCATGACGGTGACGCATTTTTAATTTCCTTATAAATAGTTAGTCTATTGATTCTCAAAGAGAATCGTTATCCCATCTTCTTCTATCCAGACATTGTCTGGCGGGCGGGTAACTGAGTCAAAGTGACTCAAGGGACGAGATTGTAACCTCTCGTCCCCGATTTAGCAAGTGCTAAAAATTAGTGTTGGTCCAAACCGGCAGGAGGCCAGTTTTCCAACTTCATACCCAAGGTCAAACCGTGAGCAGCCAAAACTTCCTTGATTTCGTTCAAGGACTTACGGCCGAGGTTCGGGGTCTTGAGCAATTCGTTTTCCGTACGTTGAATCAAGTCACCAATGTAGAAGACTTGTTCACCCTTCAAGCAGTTGGCAGAACGAACCGTCAATTCGAGGTCGTCAACCGGACGCATGAGGATCGGATCAAGCGGCGGCGGATTGTTGACATCTTCTTCAACCGGGCTCTTACCGGCTTGTTCGCTCTTGATGGAACCGAAGACGGTCAATTGGTCTTGAAGGATGTGAACGGATTCACGCAAAGCTTGTTCCGGATCGATAGCACCGTTGGTTTCGATCGTCATCACCAACTTATCGAGGTCGGTACGTTGAGCCACACGAGCGGCGCTAACTTCGTAGGCCACGCGGCGGATCGGGCTAAAGGAAGCATCCATGATGATGCGACCGATCGTGGTCTTGGAGTAGTCATCGCGGAAAGCACGCATGTCACCGGTTTGATAACCGCGGCCCTTTTCAACCTTAACTTGCATGTCAAGCTTACCGTTGACAGCCAAGTGAGCAATCACGTGATCCGGGTTAACGATGGTCACGTCATGCGGCAAATCGAAGTCGGCAGCCGTCACGACACCTTCAGAATTCTTATGCAACGTCAACGTGACTTCGTCACGGCCTTCAAGCTTGAAGACAACGCCCTTCAAATTCAAAAGAATGTCAACAACGTCTTCTAAAACGCCATCGATTTGAGAGTATTCATGTACAACGCCGCTGATTTGAGCTTCAGTGGGAGCATAGCCGACCATGCTGGCGAGCAAAATGCGACGCAAAGCATTGCCTAACGTATGACCGTAACCGCGTTCAAACGGTTCGAGCGTAACAACAGCGAGATTGGGATTATTTTCATCGACCACAGCTTCAATGGTGGTCGGCTTCAACAAGGTGGTGTTGGCCATTTTGTGTGACTGTCCTTTCAATACCCTCGGCTCGTTACACCGATAAGGCTGATGGATGGTCTGGGGCTTAAAGGAAACAATGCGACCGGTGCCCCAAAACGGACCGATCGCACTGAGATTGTATCAGGATTAAAAGCGATTCGCGCACTACACGAATCGCTTTCGTCAACCC
>USIM01000219.1 GCA_900554675.1 uncultured Sutterella sp. | reverse complement strand
GACTCTTGCGAGTTCACTTTCCTGCTTCGTTGCTGATTTGACTCTTAGGGATCACTCCCTTTGAGCACACATAAGCTCCACAGGCATCCAATCGGGGCGATCCACCCCTATTTTGTCGTCACTGAGTGTGCAGTCGGCTTAGCCGACTTCACTCTCAATAATCGTTTCACCTTTTTCTCAGACCATTGTCCTTGACTCACCATCCAAGCACCGGCTTGGCGGATATTGAGCGCCGCATTCTCATCGGCATTCATGGTCATCTGGCAACGTGTGCAGCGGAAGACCGATTGACTCAATCGATTTTCTTTTGCAGTGCAACCGCAGTGGCTGCACTTTTGCGAGGTGTAAGCACTCGGCACTTCAATCACCAGCTTATGCCGGCAACGGGCCTTGTACTTCAAATAAGTTTGGGTTTTCGCCCACGCACTGCTTAAGATTCCTTTCGCCAGCCCTGCCTTGGCTTTTGCACCATTGCGCAACGGTTTACCGTTGGCATCGTACTTTGCCTTGGGCTTGGCCGTCATCCCCTTGATATTGAGATCTTCAAAAACGAAAAGTTCAATACCGGGTTGCGAGGCCAATTGATGACTGACTTGATGGGCAAAGTCTTGTCGCACATTGCTCTCGTACTGAAAACTTCGTGCTACTCGACGTCTCATCTTTCGACTGTTTTGACTGCCTTTTTGTCGGCGGGCCAAAATTCTTTGGTAGTGCTTGCGACTGCGTTGTTTACGCTTGATTCGCTCTTGTTGAATGTCGAGCAATTCATAATGCTCGCCACAACTTGATTGAATTTTGCGCGCCACACCACGATCAAATCCTAACGTTTTATCTAACAATTCCTCATAGCCCATCATGGCCAAGCGATCCGCCATCTCTTGATCGGACTCCGGGTATTGGCCATCATCGAAATTGAACGACACGGTCAATGCGCGTTGACGACAGGTGACGTAAACCGTGACTGGCATCTCAAACGATTGGTGGGCTTTGAAAAGCACACGACCACCCGGTTTGGATTTACTGCCAAACGTCAATTCATACCATTGACCTTTGAGTTTTCGAATCGAAAAATACGATTTCGTCAAAAGCAAATGGCGATCGGCGTTTTTAATGGGATGAACACGAGGTTTAGATGTCAGTCCTTTTTGAAAACGCTTGTGGGCCTGATAGTGAAGGTAAGCACCGACACCATAGACACCACTGGGAACGCTTTTAACCCAAGGAACAACGGCAAAATCAATCAAGTGAGAATACTTTTGATCGATCTCGGGACGAGGAACGGAAGAGATGAACTTTCGGTCAAAGGATTCAAAATATCGAGCCTCCTCAACCGAAGCGTTGTAGACGAGCATTTGTGCAGCAGAAAACGTGAAATAAGCACTGCGTGATGCGTCATCAACAAACTTGGCTTTGAATTTACGCCCGATAATCACTTGATAACCCCAATAGAACGAAAGATCATGAATTGATATGGCATTATATCATTAGATGATATTGTTTGCAGTAATTCATCCCCGCAAGTAATTCATCCCCGCAATGAATTACGGGGATTTCTTACTGGTTTTCTTTAAAAGCCCGACAAGCCAAAATGCTGTCGGGCTTTTCGTTTATGCACGCAACGTATTTTGCGTCTTTGTTTTTAAACTTTCCTGTTTACATTTGTTTGCCAGAAGCGCTTTGTTATTACATCGAAATTCGATATGATTGTGAAGGTTAATTAGGAGACACAATCATGATTCATGAATTAGACAAATCCCAAATCGAGCAAACGATTCAAACGCAACCGATGTGCATCATCACGTTCGGTGCACCGTGGTGCATTGACTGCCGTCGTGCAGAACCTTTCTACAAGCGTTTTTCTGAAGAGTTCACCGACGTGTATTTCACGCACATTGACGTGGGTGAACGCGGTGGCAACTGGCACGAAGAATTCAGTTTAGCCCATATCCCGACCATGATCTTTTACAAAAATGGGGTTGAAGTTGATCGCATCGTTGAAGTTCAAACGCCGGGCGAATTGAAAGCTTTCATTGAACGCTGCAAGGCTTAATTAGGGTCGAGGGTTCGAATCCCTCCCCTTCCGCCAAAAAATAGACGGACCATCTCGGTCCGTTTGTTTTTCTGAAAAATCTTTTGATTTCATCGTGTTAATAGGTTTTCGCGATAAGTTATGATTTTTATTT
>USIM01000218.1 GCA_900554675.1 uncultured Sutterella sp. | reverse complement strand
TACGTCGCTGACATGACCGAATGCAAGATTTTGCCCCGTGACGTGAGCGACCTTTTGGTGCCGTTGCGTGGTTTGGTGGAAGGCTTGTCCATCCGCCAACGTTTGCCGCAAATTGAAGTGGCAATGGGCGGCAATGGCGCCATCGCTTTAGTGATGCGCGTGTTGGAAACGCCCTCGGATGACGACATGCGTGCTTTTGAAGCCTTCTCTTTAGAGCACGGTGTGAGCATTTGGTTGCAACCCAAGGGCCCGGACTCTTGCTACCCGATGCAACCGAGCGATTTGACGGCATTAAAGCTTGAATTGCCTGAATTTGGTGTCCATATCACGTTTAAACCGACGGACTTCACGCAAGTCAATCACCGCTTAAACGAAACGATGGTTTCTCGTGCCATCAATTTGTTGGACGTGCATGGCGACCACCAAGTGGCAGACTTCTTCTGTGGTTTGGGTAACTTCACGTTGCCGTTGGCCGTGCGCGCCAAGCGCGTCATCGGTATCGAGGGGAGCGATCAATTGGTCGAACGCGCTAAGGCCGGTGCCATTGATAACGGCTTGGGCGATAAGACGGAATTTGTGGCCCGAAATCTCTTTACATGGAGCGTGGAAGACTGGGATCGCCTTTGGGAAAAGATGGGTCAAATCGACCGCGTTTTGATTGACCCCCCGCGTGAAGGCGCTTTGGAATTGGCTCGCACGTTGGCTGCGACCGATAAGCGTCCGCCGCGTATCGTTTACGTATCTTGCAACCCCGCAACGCTTGCTCGTGACTGTGCGATTTTGCATCACGAAGGCGGTTGGTATATCCGTGCCGCAGGTGTCATGAACATGTTCCCGCACACGGGGCACGTGGAATCCATGGCGGTGTTAGAGCCCGGTCCCAAGCCTGAAAAGCCCGTGACGTTGGAAGAATTAAACGCCAAGGAAGCCCCTGAAACGACGGAAAATGTCGCCGAAGGCGAAGCAACAGAAGCTTAATTTTTCTTGAAGTCGCCTCATGTTGAGGCGTTAAACAAAAAGCGTGCACATTGTTTTGTTTGTGCACGCTTTTTCACTGTTCAATTTTTAATTGATTAGGGTTTGGGAAGAATCTTGTTGAAGTTCTTTATGAACAAAATGGTCACGTACGTGATGACACAGGTCGCAATGACGAGTTCAATGTTAGCTAGTGTTCGTAACTCCCAAGCGTAGAATTCCCCGCCTTTAAAGTGGCTGACCAAATCACTCATCTTAAAAAGCGCTGTGGCACTGATGGCTAAAGGGAACGTAAAAGCGGCAAAGCCCGGAGAAAAAGGCAGGCGCAAGAGTTTAAAAAGCGATAGATAGATCACCAAGGTCATAAAAACCGCAATCCCTAATAAGACCGCACAAAGCAAGGGCGAAGGGTGCTCAACAACGGTCAAAAGGCCTGCTAGAGAAAGGCTCGCCGGCGCTGCCAAAATCGCAATGGTGGGTTTGGCGCCGTCTGGCACTTCTGCATAAAACATCAAACGATAGATCATCAACGGCAGCATGATGGCAAAGGCCACAAAGCCGATAATCAGCAACACTTGAGCAAGGTCATACCATTGAGGAGAGGGGCAAGCCACTGCGGCCACAATGATGCCGATGGGTGGAATGAACCAACTCGGGATCATGTGTTGCATTAAGTTTTCTTTTAAGCGAAAGAAGATAAATGCCGCCAAAAAGGCAAGATGAACCACTACGGCAATGAGCCAAAGGGTTTCGCCGACAAGAGGCAAGTAATTACCGATGGCCTTAGAAACCACCATTGTGGACATCGCAAAGGTCGGAACGATAGAACCTGCAATGGGGTGACGAAGGTCAGTAAGTAACGTATCCCAATGAAAGACAAAGCGGGTTAGCAAAAGCGTCAGTAAAACAACGGCAATGGTGGCGCCAATCAATTGTCCCCAGCCATGAAGGGGAAGCGCATTTTCCATGGACCAGCCTAGACTGGAAATGCCGAGGGCAAGGCCCGCAACGGGCGTCGGTAAAGCACGTACACGTTTGATCATTTGAGTTTCTTTTAAAAGGTAGAGGGGGATTTTTGATTATAGAGGATGATATGGAGAAACTTTTAGGTTTCTTTTAGAAAATTTTGTTAAGGACTGTTACTTTTATAGCGAATTTTATAGACAAAAATGGGGTGATTTTTTACGATTTTTGTTGATTACTTAACCTATTGAAAAA
>USIM01000217.1 GCA_900554675.1 uncultured Sutterella sp. | reverse complement strand
ACGAAGCTAACCAGCGGGAACGCCGGACGGGCTTTTTCCAGACAAGAAAAAAGGAAGCCCGCTAAAGCTTCCTTTTTTGAATTGGAGCGGGAAACGAGGCTCGGACTCGCGACCTCAACCTTGGCAAGGTTGCGCTCTACCAACTGAGCTATTCCCGCATCAGAGAAGTACGTATTTTAAGGACATCTTTCACTTTGTCAAGAACTTTTTTCACTTAGTTTTAAGATATTTTGTCTTTCCTTTTTGCATCAATCACTTAGTCGAAAAATAATTTTGAAGAAAACCTCTAGGTGCGCAAAACGTATAATTAAGCCATCTTTTTTAGGAGTATCTCCATGTCCAAGAAAAAAATCATTTTGATGAGTACCGGTGGCACCATTGTGAGTTCCGGTGAGACCGCTACGCAAACGACCGGCTACCGCTTAGGTAACCTTGAAATTAATACCTTGTTAGATAAACTTCCGGATTTGAAAGATTTGGTTGAATTGGAACAAGAATCGGTTTGTCGTGTCGACTCCAGTTCCATGACGTGTGAGATCTGGTTAAAGTTAGCTCGAGCCGTGCAAGCTCAATTAAATCGTGACGATGTTGACGGTGTGGTCATTACGCACGGTACCGACACGATGGAAGAAACGGCCTACTTCTTGGACTTAATCATTAAGTCCGATAAGCCTGTTGTTATCACCGGTGCTATGCGTCCTGCAACGGCCCTATCTTCTGACGGTATCCTCAATCTCTATAACGCCTTCCAAGTGGCTGCAAACGACGCTTCTCGCGGCCAAGGCGTCATGATGGTTTTAAATAACATCATTGGTTGCGCTCGCACCTCCACAAAGACTCATGCTACGAACGTTGCGACGTTTGCAGGTTTGTTGCACGGTGAATTGGGTTCTGTCGTTGATAACGCCGTCATGTTCATGAATAAGAACATCAAACCCCACACGATGCAAACGCCTTTTAGCATTGAAGATTTCGCAGAAGATGAAAGTTTCCCACGAGTCGAAATTCTTTTCTCGCACGCAGATGATGACGGTATGTTGGTTGATGCTTGCGTCAAGGGTGGCGCTCAAGGGATTGTTTTTGCCGGTTTGGGTAACGGTTGCATCCCCGCCAAGGTCTTCCCCGCTTTAAGTCAAGCTAGCGAATCGGGTGTTCGCGTGATTCGCTCTTCTCGCGTCTTTAGCGGTGCCATTTTCAATGGTTTATCCGAATGGGAAGATGCCGGCTTCATTTCCTCTTGGAATTTGTCTGCCATCAAAGCTCGAATCTTATTGCAATTGGCATTGAAAAAAGGCATCAACGATGTCGATGCCTTGCGTGACTTATTCATGCGTTACTAACTGAAAACGCCGTGCTCCCAAAGGATTCTTAAACCGATCAACAAGAGCACGGCCGCTCCTACAAAAGAGAGCTTATCGGTATGGCGTTGCACTTTCTGAGCGAGCGCCTTACCGGCTGAAACCGCCATCGCTGTCAACACAGCACAAATCACCCCAATCGTTATTGCCGGCATAAGAATAGGCGTTTGCACCATCGCAAACGAAAAACCGACTGCCAGCGCATCCAAACTAGTGGCAACCGCTAAAACTGTCAACGTCCACCAAGAAATCCCCTCTTCTTTTTTGCCTTGGCAGTGACCGCAACAAGCCTCATCTTCCTCATTGCCCTCAAGCGCTTCCTTCACCATTGAATAAGCCACCCAAAGAAGAAGTAAAAATGCCACCCAGTGGTCAAAAGCACTGATGTAGTGAATTAACCATTCGCCGGCAAACCAGCCACCCACGGGCATTAAGGCTTGAAAGCCACCAAAGACCAAGGCGAACTGAAAAACGTGTGTATAACGAATATGCTTTTGCCCGGCGCTCCAACAAAGCGCCACCACAACAGCGTCAATCGATAACGCAACGGCAATCGCAACGATTTCAATAAAAGACATACAAAACGAGAGAAAAAAGTGTGTCGCAATTCTGACACAATTGACAAAAAAATGGGCCCGATATGAGCCCATTTTTATTGTTTAGTTAGAAGCTGACTATTGAATCATCGGCTTTTTACAGCAACCTCCGTAAAGCCCCTGTTTTAATCTATGGATCACTCCCGTTTGTCAAGGGTTAAATTCTAATGTTCAAACGGGTTAGCCATTTTTGAGTAAAAGTTATCCACGGATGGGCGCAGCGCTCATCCTCAATAATGGGCCGT
>USIM01000216.1 GCA_900554675.1 uncultured Sutterella sp. | reverse complement strand
AATTTGCTTTACGTAAAGAAAAAAGCGGCGTATAAAAAACAGGAGCAGATTTTCCCGCTCCCGTTTTTCAAAAAAAGTTAAAAATTCTTCACTTTTTTAAAAATCAAGCTTCTTTGTCCCATAACGCTTCAAAATGATGAACAGGCCCATGGCCATGTCCCACCTGAAGTTCATCGGACTTCGCAATCGCCGCCGTAATGTAATCCTTGGCCTTACGCGTGGCTTCAGCAACCGTTTCACATTGCGGCAAAAGCGTAGCCAGCGCAGAGGATAGCGTGCAGCCCGTACCATGCGTATTCTTGGTTTCAATACGAGTGCTATTAAAAATTAACGCTTCGTCCCCTCGGATTAAAAGATCGGGCACGTCGCTGCCGGACAAATGGCCTGCTTTTAATAAAAGCCAAGCGTTTTCATTCATCAAGCCTAAAAGGTCTTTGGCCAAGGCAAGCATTTCTTCTTGTGAGGTGATTTCTTTTTGATTGACCAAGGCAGCAGCTTCGGGCAAATTCGGTGTCAACACGGTTGCAAGTGGCAAAAGGTACGTTTTTAATGCCTCAACAGCATCTTCAGGCAATAAACGGTCACCACTTTTAGCCACCATCACGGGATCCAACACAATGAATTTCGGTTGGTATTTCTTTAAAGTCTCCGCCACCACTTTGATGACTTCAACGTCGGCTAGCATCCCAATCTTGACCGCATCAATACGGACATCTTCAAAAAGCGTATCAAGTTGCGCTTTCACAAACTCAGCCGGTATCGGCAAAACACCCGTCACGGCTTGCGTATTTTGCGCAGTCAACGCCGCAATCACGCCACAGCCATAACCACCCAAAGCAGAAATCGCTTTGATATCGGCTAAAACACCGGCGCCACCTGAGGGGTCAACACCGGCGATCGTTAAAACATTAGGGATTACTTTTGCCATAACTCTTCCAATACTTTCATGTGACGCTCTGTTGCCCCGACATAGGCTTGAGAAAATGCACGGGCATTGTCTTTTCGCGTCTTTAACTCTTCTTCGTCACTCAACCAAAGATGAGCCTTGTCCACAGCTTCTTGGGCATTTTGAACTTGGTCAACCGCCCCCATAGAAATGGCGCGCTCCACCACCGTTGAGAAATTAAACGTGCTGGGACCCACGATCACAGGAACACCAACGGACGCAGGTTCAATCACATTTTGGCAACCGAAATTCTCGAAGCTTCCCCCCATGAGGGTTACGTCGGCCATGGCGCAAAAGAAGAACATCTCGCCCATGGTATCGCCAAAAATCACGTCGGTCTCTGCCTTTAAATCAGCCGGCGTTTTCAACTCGCTTCGCTTTTGATAACGCAAAGAGGATTTCTTTAACAAGTCTTCCACTTCATTAAAGCGCTGCGGATGACGAGGCACTAATAAGTACTTAACGCGAGTTTCGGGATTAGCTTCACGGAAACGTTCAATCGCTTCAATTAAGGGCGCTTCTTCACCATCACGCGTACTGGCCATCAAAAGGATTTTCTCTTCAATAGCTTCTTTCCAAGTGGCTGCCATTTCTAGGGCTTTGGCGGGTGCTTGAATGTCAAACTTAAGACTTCCCACCACAACGGGCTCCACCGTCCCCATGGCCGTCAGTCGCTTGGCATCGTTTTCACTTTGAGCGCAGACCTTCGTAAACTTACTCATGGCGTCTGTCATCACCGCGGCAAACTTCATGGCCTGGTTGTAGCTTTTCTCTGACAGACGGGCATTAGCCAACACCATCGGAATGCCGCTGGCTCGAGCTTCTTCTAAAAAAGTAGGCCAAACTTCGGTTTCCATGATAATGCCCATGACGGGCTTGGTTTGACGCAAGAATTTTCGAACCGCATAAACCGCATCGTAAGGCAGCATGCATTGGCGAATGCGATCGGGGGCCATCTCAATAATCTTTTTGCCCGTATCTCGGCCCGTGGGCGTCATGTGCGTGAGCAAAATGTCACACTCCGGCCACTTCTCTAAAAGCGCCTTAACCAAGGGACGCGTGGCATTGGTTTCACCGACGCTTACCGCATGAATCCAAATCTGAGGGCGATTATCTCGAGGAGTCGGGAAGTCCGCCATTGCAAAACGCTCCGGCCAATACTTCAAATAGTCCGGTTGTTTGCGAGCGCGCCACAAAAGGTAAAGCGCAGCCAAAGGCAACAAACACGGCACTAAAAATCGATAGCCTTTAGGAGAA
>USIM01000215.1 GCA_900554675.1 uncultured Sutterella sp. | reverse complement strand
CAAGATAAAGCGGAAGCGTTGTTGATAGTGCTGACGAATCATGGCGTTGCGAGCCAATAATTCGTAGCTGCGAAGGAGCAATTCACCGAAGTCACAAACGCCTTCACGATTGCATTGATCTTCGTAGAGTTTATAAATATCGGCGTATTTGCCTCGCTCTCCGTGCTCGGCCGTCATGTCGCGCGCACGAAGCCCTTCTTCCTTAGCAGCCGAAATGTAGTTTTGAATCTTCTTGGGCGGGTAAAGCTCGTCATTGATGCCATGCAACTTCATCAAACGCTTGATGGCCGACAATTGATCGCTTTGATCCAAAATTTGAAACGTTTGCGGCAAGCCCACTTCTTTATAGTGACGACGCAAAAGACGATTGCACAAACCGTGGAAAGTTCCCACCCACATACCGCGCGTGTTAATCGGCATCGAGGCTGTGATACGCGTGAGCATTTCCTTAGCGGCCTTATTGGTAAAGGTCACGGCCAAGATTTCCAAAGGAGAGGCCATTTGGGATTGAATGATGTAGGCAATGCGCGTCGTTAGCACTCGCGTTTTGCCGGAACCGGCCCCTGCCAAAATCAAGGCGCTTTTGGCCGGCATATCCACGGCTCGGCGTTGTTGGGGATTTAATTTATCTAAGAAACTAACCATGTCTAATTACTTACGAAAACAGTTTGGGCAAAGGGAGTATTTTGCCATTTTTCTGAAGATTAAGGCGATTATCTTTCTCGCTTTGTAACATAACCGTTTAGCTATAAAAGCACCAGAAAATTCTTATTCCGATTCTGAAGTCCCTCACTATACCTGTAGAACGCACTGATACATTAGTTGAGCCGTGGAAATCAATAACTATTTACCATACATAACAGGATCAAAAATTCTCGCTTTGCACTAAAACTTGCAACTTATAACCCTCCTCGTTTTTAGCCTTTTGCCTGAAGAAGTATCCATCCTTAGAACTTAACAAAGAACTTTCTACACCAACAAAGTGAACAGAAAAAGGGGGTTGAATCAATCGATTTCTCGACTTTATCAACACCCCATTTTCAAAAATTACTCAAACAATATTTACTTCACAAGCTTGTTATGAGCCTTCATCATATCCATGACCTTGTCCTTCGGCAAAGCCTTTACAACCGTACCCTTATAGGTCTTCGTATCTTTTGCGGCAAACAAGGAATTAATCACGGCTTCTTCCGTAGCCTCAATAGTAGCCATAAAGAGCGGTGTCATATCATCGTTTTGAACAACGTTCATAGGAAGCTTTTCACCCTTTACGCCATTATGAGGAATACGCATGGCTTCATTGGTCGAAAATGCGATTACAAAATCGCCAGAACCATTGGAGGCAACGCCACCTGACTTAGCTAAACCCATGAATGCACGCTTGGCAACACGTTCAAGATTACGAGCTTCCAACGGGGCATCAGTAGCTACAATCATCATGATAGAGCCGTCTGCACTTTCAATTTCTTTTTGATACGGGTATCCGCCCAATGCTTTACCAACTTCCACACCATCGACGGTTAACAAACCACCGAAGTTTGTTTGAACGAGGACACCAACCGTGTACCCACCCATAGACTTCGGCAATACACGTGAAGCCGTACCAATCCCGCCCTTGAAATTAAAGGCTTTCGTCCCAGAGCCTGCACCAACAGCACCTTCCTCAACCGGACCTGATTTTGCTGTCGTAATAGCTTTTAATACATCAGCTGGTTTCACAAAACGCGCACGAATATCATTAATGCCGCCGTCATTAGTTTCACCAACTACCGCATTAACAGAACGCACATCACCATTTTCCTTGAAGGAGAACGTGTAATCAATGATACCGTCAATACCAGCTGCAACATTCAACGTATTCGTTAAAACAATTGGAGTTTCCAAGTTACCCAATTCCTTAACTTGAGGATAACCAGTCATCTTACCGAAACCATTCGCCAAGAAAATACCTGCTGGCACTTTATTTTTGAAAATATTGTTCGTATGAGGAACAATGGCTGTCACGCCAGTATGCATACCCTTCTTATCATCGTGCTTATTAACTTGACCGACTAGAACACCTTTTACGTCTGTAATGGCGTTATTCGTACCTGTTTGGAGTACACCAATTTCAATACCAAGGTCACGTGGCCTATCTCCAGCCATTGCAACAGATGCAAAAACAGAACCAGCCATTAAGACGCCTAAGGCAATTTTCGAGTATTTCATGAAAAGCTCC
>USIM01000214.1 GCA_900554675.1 uncultured Sutterella sp. | reverse complement strand
AAACTTTGTCACCTGACCTATCCGAACAAGTGACAAGCTTTCGTGATTTGATCCGTGAGTACGGGGCGCATTTCCAAGACTCTTGCTCTGCCGCTCAAAAGATTTTGGACATGTCAGGGGCACAAGGCTACATGGAAAAGTTGAAGTACTCAACGGCCAACAGTCTTCGAGAGCGAGGCATTGTGAGTGACGCTTATGAAGCGACCGAGAAAACCCGTGCCAACGGTTCTGTTCTTTTTGATTACGCTCCCACTCGTAAAGACACGGGAGGAAACGTCATTGATGCTCCGCAACTCAATTTAACGTGGTCATTACTTAACGGGGGACAGCTGACATCGAGTTATCCGAAAGAACTCAAAGAAGTGATGATGACGCTGGTGGGAACCACGATTTATGTGAAAACCGGCGAAGGGGCAGACGCCGTTGCGCAGTCCCGTCTCATCATGGGAGAAGATATCGCCACCACCCTTTTAGGAAGTATTTACAGCGTGTCGTTAACGGACGCTTTGCGTCTGACGTGCTCCGACACCGATCCCCAATGTTTAACCCCTCGTCGTGTTGTGATGGATGACATCAATTTAACTTACGAGATGTGGCTGGCAGCTAAACGCTATCAAAACGCTTTGTTATCACGCAATCCCAATTTAGTCACTGATGACGATGTTCTTTTATTGGGTTCGGTGACAACCATTCCTCTTATCACGATTATCAACACGGTGACGAGTCGCCGATACATGGGCTTTGCCGATGACATCTTGCGTGTTTATGTGGAAGCGGCTGCCTTTGAAGCGATTGTCAGAGCGCTTGAACAACTCACCATTGATATCGAACGCACAGTGACTGCATCTAGCGCTGCGACTGTATCAACACTTAATGAAGAGCACGCTCAAGTCTTGGTTACTCGCATTCATAAAGTCAGAAGTGACCTCTCATCTCGCGCCGACAAAATCTATCAACAAATGGCACGTACCCACTCGTTTATTGAACAAATTGAACATATTGAACGAAGCCTCTTGGGCAATGCTGCTTACCAAATGAGTGAACGATTGAGTCTTACGGGAGTGCAATAAAAATGACTTTTCAGTTTTATGCGTATTGGAACGGCGCTCAAATCCGTGACCTTTTAGAAGCCATGGCCATGATCGTGGGAACGGGAGACTTTTTCGGTCTTCTTAAATCCGTCGCTTTAGCAGGATTTCTATCGGTTATTACCGTAGCCGCCCTTCGCTACAAGGGGCTTGAGGTGATGAGTTTTTTCGTCGCGGTTTTACTTTTTTATACCGTTACCATTGTCCCCAAAACAACGGCTATTGTCAGAGACGATCGGGCGGCGCAAGTCTACCCCGTCGATCACGTCCCGCTCGGTTTAGCCTTTCTTGCAAGCACTACTTCTCATGTCGGACATTGGCTAACGGAGCAATTTGAAACAGCCTTTGCTTCGGCAGACGCTGAGCGTTTTTCGCGTTTCGGCATGGTATTTCCCCAACGCGCCGTGAGCGCTTTATTAGCTGCAGGCCCCGTGACACCTCAGGGCAGACTCTTAATCTCTGGGTTTAATCGACACTGCGTTGTGCCGGAACTCGTCGACTACCCCAATAAACTCAATGCATTGGTGGAAAGTGGAAACCTTTGGGGAACGATCTCAACGAACGGTTGGGTCAATCCCGCTCGTCGCACGCCGGATGTGGACGGAATGTGGATAACTTGCGATGTTGCTGTCACCGCTATTGAAAATTACCTCAACCAACAGGAAGTCCCTGCCATTGAAGAGCGACTGGCGATGAAGCTTGTTCCTGATCACGTGAACCCGAGTGCGGTCATCGCCTCAGCACTTCCTCAATCAGAAACGGTGCTCTTAGGGCTTTCTCAAACGCTATCGAGTTCCATTAAGCATTCGGTCTTTATGAATACGTTGGACGACGACCTCTCACAAGTCGCAGCATTATCGAAAAATCCATTAGCGGTGGCAACGAAACTAGCCAAAGCGCAAGGCAATCTCGCCAGTGAATTGAATTACCGAACGATGTCGCAAATCGCACAAGACGCATTACCCAAAGTCAGAAATGCTTTGCAGTTTGTGATTTTGGCTGCTTTTCCCTTGATTCTCATTATGGTCGTTGCCACGGGACACATGGCCGCTTCCATTTTGCGTAACTACCTGACTCTATTGATTTGGATTGAACTTTGGGCGCCGATTTCTTCCGTAATTAATTATTTGATGATTCATGTTGATGCTCACCCTATGAATCAAATTATTCAACAATAC
>USIM01000213.1 GCA_900554675.1 uncultured Sutterella sp. | reverse complement strand
CCCATTTCCCGGCTGAAAAACAGCTTTTGATGCGGTATCGTACTCTAAAACAGGGGTCTCCCTTTCTACCACCATGGCAACTATTGGTGGCGCCGGTTTGGATTGGCACCTGGTTAAGAGCTATCTTCGTCCCAATGGCCTTAAAAGCTATAGCACGCTCAATGACGGCTCGAACAAATTGGTCTTTCACAAGTACCCGGATGGTAAGGTCTTTGATGCTGTTGTGATGCAAGACAACAGTCAAGGTCCTACTCATCCTGAATTGAGTAAATTCTTTAAGAAATTTGCACCGATTCACGTCAAAGATGTTAAGGCCACCGGTGCTGAACCTTTATTGATGGCAACCTGGGCTTACGCTGACCGTCCGGAGATGACGCAACAACTTATGGACGCAACAACGAAGGTCGCCAATCAAACGAAATCAATGGTCGTTCCTGTTGGGCTTGCTTTTGCAAAATCACTTAGAGCCAGACCGGATCTTAAGATGACGATCGCAGACAATCGCCACCCGACCGCCGCAGGTTCCTACCTTGAAGCTGCTGTCTTATTCGCAACCCTTACAGGACAATCTCCGGAGGGTGCTGACTTCTTGGGTGGTTGTGAAAAACCGCTTAAACCCGAAGATGCGGCTCATTTGCAAAAGATTGCTTGGCAAACCGTTACAGAATTCTTTAAAAAATAATTATGTTCATTGTTAAACTCTGTTCATTGTTAAACTAAATTGCCGTGGTCTGCTCCTCCACGGCAATTTTTTGTGTATAAGACATCAGAAACAATTAGGCCCTGCCAATTTCTCAGCAGAGCCCAATTTAAAACGTTCCGTTAACGGAAGTACTTAATTATTTCTTGTTGCCGTTTAACAAAGCAACAGCGCTGGAGCCGGAGATCAAGCCAGAATGAGCGTAGATACCGAGCTTGGCGCGCGTATCAACGATGTCGAGGTTACGCATCGTCAATTGGCCGATACGGTCTTCAGCCGTGAACATAGAGTCACCCTTTTCCATCGTCAAGCGTTCTGCTTCGTACGTGAGGTTCGGGCTTTCCGTATTCATGATCGTGTAGTCGTTACCGCGACGCAATTCAAGCGTCACCGTACCGGTGATGGCACGAGCCACCCAACGTTGAGCGGATTCACGAAGCATAATGGCTTGAGAATCGAACCAACGGCCTTGGTAGAGCAAGCGACCCAAGCGGCGACCATTGATGTGATATTGCTCAATCGTGTCTTCGTTATGAATACCGGAGACCAAACGTTCGTATGCGATCCACAACAAAGCCATCCCCGGAGCTTCGTAGATGCCGCGGCTCTTAGCTTCGATGATACGGTTTTCGATTTGATCGCTCATGCCCAAGCCGTGACGACCGCCGATGCGGTTGGCTTCGTACATCAATTCAACCAAGTCATCAAAACGCTTGCCGTTCAAAGCAACCGGCACGCCTTCTTCGTACGTAACGGTGACGGTTTCAGCGTCGATTTGAACAGACGGATCCCAGAAAGCAACGCCCATGATCGGCTTCACAATCTTCATGCTGGAAGACAAGCTTTCCAAGTCCTTGGCTTCGTGCGTAGCACCTAAGATGTTGGAGTCGGTGGAGTAAGCCTTTTCTGCGCTCATGCGATAGTCGAAACCTTCGGCTTGCAAGAATGCGCTCATTTCAGCACGACCGCCCAATTCATTGATGAAGTCACGGTCAAGCCAGGGCTTATAGATCTTAAGTTCCGGATTGGCCAACAAACCATAACGGTAGAAACGTTCGATGTCGTTACCCTTGTAGGTAGAACCGTCACCCCAGATATGTACGCCGTCTTCACGCATAGCGTTCACGAGCATCGTGCCCGTCACAGCGCGGCCCAACGGCGTCGTGTTGAAGTAAGCAACACCGGCCGTGGTGATATGGAAGGCACCGGCTTGGATAGCGGCAATACCTTCAGCCACCAATTGCGGACGGCAGTCAACGAGACGGGCCTTTTCTGCGCCATAGTTCATAGCACGACGAGGAATGGCATCGTAGTCATCTTCGTCAGGTTGACCCAAGTTGCCGGTATAGGCATAGGGCAACGCACCCTTGTTCTTCATCCAACGCAAGGCTGCGGAGGTATCCAAACCGCCAGAGAAAGCGATTCCCACTTTTTCACCGACCGGTACTTTTTGCAAAATAGTTTGAGACATAAGACCTCGTCAATATAAATTCAGATTATCAGTGCGCAAATTCTGCGCATATCTGTTTGAGTTTATGCAAACTTAAACGCTTTGTCGAGCCTGAAATTTG
>USIM01000212.1 GCA_900554675.1 uncultured Sutterella sp. | reverse complement strand
TGACGCGGTCAGCGACTTCTTTTGCAAACGTAATTTCATGCGTGACGACAATCATGGTCATGCCTTCATCAGCTAAGCTCTTCATCACGGCCAAGACTTCACCCACTAATTCAGGGTCAAGCGCAGAGGTCGGTTCATCAAACAAGATGACCTTCGGGTCCATCGCCAACGTGCGGGCAATCGCCACGCGCTGTTGTTGACCGCCCGATAAGCGCACGGGGTATTGATTAGCTTTATCGGCTAAACCGACACGCGTGAGGGTTTCCATGGCTTTTTTACGGGCTTCGTCTTCGCTTTTGCCACTCACCACCATTTGACCGAGCATGACGTTTTCGAGCACGCTCTTATGGGGCCAGAGATTAAAGCGTTGGAAAACCATCCCTAAGTGTTCACGCACTTTATTGATGTTGGTTTTGCGATCGGTGATTTCAATGCCACCGACTTTGATGCTTCCGGAATTGGCGTCTTCTAGGGCGTTGATGCAACGAAGCATGGTGGACTTACCTGACCCTGATGGGCCCAACACCACCACCTTTTCGCCTTTGCGAACAACGAGGTCAATGCCTTTGAGCACTTGAAGATCATCGTAGTTTTTCTTCAAGTCACGAATTTCAACAATCACTTCACTCATTGTTCGTCTCCCTTACCCAAATGTTTTTCTAAACGACTGATGCCATAAGCTAGGGCTAACGTGAGTACCCAATACATGAGAGAAATCGTCAAGTACGGTTCCCAATAGCGAGCAGAAGCACCCGCAACTGTGCGTGCGGCGTAAGCCAATTCCGTTAAACCGATGGCCGAGACCAAGGAGGAGTCCTTCAAAATGGCAATGGCGTTGTTACCCAAAGCGGGCAACATACGACGGAAGGCTTGCGGCAAAATGATGTGGCGCATGCATTGCCAGTAGGTCATGCCGATGGAGCGTGCGGCTTCACTTTGACCTTTGTCGAGCGATTGAATACCGGCACGGAAAACTTCACTCATGTAGGCACCGGCATTGAGCGTAATGGCAAGGAAGCCCGCAATAAAAGCACCGTAGTTACTGCGAAGTTCGCGAGCCAAGGCGCCGTCAATAATTAAACCGTCCACCGGGTGAATAAAGATCGGAAGAACGGCGAAATACATCAAAAAGATTTGAACGAAAAGAGGCGTGCCGCGAAAGAAACTTACCCAAATCGTCACGGGCCAACGAACGCCGTAGTAGAGAATGGATTTCCAAGGTTCGTGACGGGCACTGGCCATGCGGGCCATGCCTAAAATCATGCCCCAAATGATGCCAAAGAACACACAACCGACGGTTAATTCAAGGGTGATTTGAGCGCCTTCAATGAAAAGCGGCCAGTATTCCACCAAAACATCTAAACGTAAACCAAACATACAAAATCCTGTTTGTTATTGCGTTAAGCCCTGAGGCTGCGTCAACAACCTCAGGGCGTCGTTTTATCAATGAGCGGCTAATTACTTAATGGGCAAAGTCGGAACCGGAGCCTTTTCACCGAACCACTTGGCGTAGATCTTGGCGTATTCGCCCGAGGCAATCACCTTCTTCAAGCCGGAATTGACCTTATCGAGCATGGCCTTGTTGCCCTTGCGCACAGCGATACCGAAGTATTGGTCTTCAAACTTTTCGTCGCGAGCCATGTTGAATTTCTTATCGGGGTTTTGCGTGACGTAGTAAGCAAAGACACCGACGTCACCGATGGCAGCGTCAACGCCGCCTGCGGAGAGTTCTTCCAAGACTAAGGGCGTGTTATCGAAACGCTTGATGTTTTTGCTGGCTTTTCCAAAAGCGTTCGAAGCAATAATGTCACCGGCAGAGTTTGCGACAACGGCAACGTTCTTACCCTTCAAATCGGCCATGCCTTTTACCGTTAAACCCTTTTGCGTCAAAATCAATTGGTGAGCAGCAAAGTAGGGCAAGGAGAAGTCAACGGCTTCTTTGCGTTGTGGCGTGATGGTGATGCCCGACATGATCATGTCACGGTCTCCGTTTTTGACGGATTCAAAAATCACACCCCAAAGTGTGTTAATAAAGTTCACCTTAAAGCCTTCAGCCTTGGCAATGGCCTTCATCAAATCGATGTCAAAACCCACGATTTCTTTGCTGGGCGTTTGGAATTCAAACGGACGGTAGGTAGCACCCGTACCCACCGTGTAGGTCGTGGCCTGAGCGGCCGTGGCCGTGACGCTCGTCATAGAAACACCGGTTAAAGCAACCGTCATGGCAGCAGCGGCCATCAAAGTTTTGAAATTCATCTTGAACTCCTTTTCGAATTTGGT
>USIM01000211.1 GCA_900554675.1 uncultured Sutterella sp. | reverse complement strand
CTTTTTCTAGTCGATCAACAACGGCGGTTAAACGAGCATCATTTATTTTGTCTCCCACCGCAACGTTTGCACATTGGCTGTGGGGTTTTGGCGTTGCCGGCGAAAGCGAAATACTCCGATAGCCGATTCAACCCAATCCGTTAATGACAAGTGACGCTATTATTCGCCCTTGACGTCGATGACCTTCTTACCACGGTAGAAGCCGTTCGGGCTGATGTGGTGACGAAGGTGAACTTCACCGGTCTTCGGTTCAACAGCCGTAGCCGGGTTCGTCAAGAAGTCATGAGCACGGTGGTTACCGCGCTTGTTGGTCGATTTTTTATTTTGTTGGACTGCCATAGCAATACCCCACGATTGAAAACGAAAAATTATACCCAAGTCGTCACTGTTATGCCAACAATGATTCACGAGGGCGCAAAAAAAGTTTGGCTATTGTATCAGTTTTTTTTCATTAAGTCTCGTAAATTTGCAAAAGGATTTGGTTTTTTTGCAATTTCTTCCTGACTTTGTTCCTCTTGAAGCTCTACCGGCGGTTCACAATCGTCATGACGCGGGAAATTCGGCAACGACAAAATGGCTTCTTCTTGAACCCATTGGGCCACGTTCATGCGATCAGAGCCCACCACGATTTCCCATTCGTCATCATCATCGATCGGCAAACGGTTGGCTTGGGCTTCGGTCATCACGAAAAGAAACGGTACTTCGCGCTCCACCGTCACGGCAATGGGCTTCATGCAGCGCGTGCAAGGAACGGATACTTCACCACTGAACTGCAAAATAGCGCCGGGCAAGCCCTTGGCACCATCGCAACCTTCAATCACGACGTCAATCATGTCGCTATCACTCACATCACACAAAAAGGCACACAACTCCGGCATGTCCTTCACCGGCACTTGCGTTTCGATGCGTTGATGTTTACGAGAAACAGAAAAAATATCGACTGTGGCAAAATTTTGTTTAGACTTTGTCATTTAAAGATTCCTTTCTCAAAAGTTATCCTGATTTGAGAAAACTTTTTGAGAGATGATTAGCGTCGGATCGAAAAATCTCGAGGGCTATTGTATATCATCAGACGCTCTATATTAGTTAGCGTCTCAAATTTCGTGTGTGTTATGTTACCGAAACTGATTCTTGGGTCGAGCTCCCCTTATCGTAAAGAGCTCCTTTCTCGCTTAGGCGTCGATTTTACGTGTGCCTCACCCGACATTGATGAAAGTGCACTGCCCGGTGAAACACCGCAAGCGCTTTGCACGCGTTTGGCTAAATTGAAAGCCTTGGCGATTCATGAGCAGCACCCTGACGCCATCATCATCGGCAGTGACCAAGTTGCCGTGTTAGGCGATCGCATTCTCGGTAAGCCTCACACGCGCGAGCGCGCCATCGAACAGTTAAGCGCCATGTCGGGCAATCAATTGGTCTTTATGACCGCTCTTTGCATCGTGAACCCTCAAGGTGAAACGTTCGAGACAATGGTGCCCACCACGGTGACGCCCCCCTCGCCCGCTTCCAGACGGAGGACGGTATAGCCGTTCTCCTCATTCTGATAAATGACGAGCCCTATAACTGCGCAGGCTCTGCCAAAATCGAAAAATTGGGCGTTGCCTTAATGAAGAGTGTGGTCTCGGATGACCCGACTGCTTTAATTGGCCTACCCTTAATTCAAACGGTTTCTTTATTAGCGAAAGCAGGCTTACCGGTTTTACCCGGTCTTAAGGACTGACAGAAAATGGCCACGCTTTATTTATTACCCAATCGCATTGCCGAAGGCGACGTTGCGGACACCCTCCCCGCTTCAACCTTAAACGTTTTGCGTCAAACGCAGTACTTTTTAGCTGAAAATGCGAAAAGCGCTCGTGCTTACCTGAAAGTTGCCGAACACCCGACACCGATAGCTCAACTGCATATTGAAGAGATCGGTCACGAACCGGCCGCCGAAAAGATTGACCAATGGCTTGAACCCCTTACTAAAGATGGTCACGACATTGCCATTGTCAGTGAGTCGGGGTGCCCCGGCATTGCCGACCCCGGTGCCAACATCGTGGCTCGCGCTCAAGAGTTAGGGCTTCACGTGCGTCCCTTGGTAGGGCCCTCGTCCATTTTGCTTGCCTTGATGGCCAGTGGCCTTGACGGTCAGCATTTTCGCTTTCTTGGCTACCTGCCGATTAAGGAGCCCGCTCGCACGGAAGCCCTTTTGGCGGCTGAGCGCCAAAGCGCTCGAGGTGAGACGCAACTTTTTATTGAAACCCCGTACCGCAATGCGGCGTTTTTGGACTACCTCTGCCAAAC
>USIM01000210.1 GCA_900554675.1 uncultured Sutterella sp. | reverse complement strand
TGTATTGGTATTTGCCGTGCAAGTTTTTCAAGTGTCTGCCGGCCTCTCATCGCCGTGAATTTATCGGTTAATGACTCGTACTTTTGATCGCCCCATGAACGCCTTTGAACTGATTTCCGAAAACCGAGCAGCCAAACTTGGACTCAAACGTGCCACGGTTGGTGTTTTGGCCATTTCTTTGACGGTGAATTTTGCGTTATCTCTCACACTTTTGTTACGTGACCAAACCGTCACCACGGTGCTTTTACCCATGAGTGCATTGACGCATGAGTCGCCCATGACGCTGTCCAATCAACAGGTATCGAATGATTATCTTTTACTGGTAGCACGAGACTTCTTAGCGCTTGCAATGAATAACACACCTGAAAATGTTGACTTTAATCGCAAAACGCTTTTGCAACACGTCACACCGGCAAGCTTTGGTGAAATGGACCTTGCGTTTAAAGAAAAGGCAGCCGAGCTCAAGCGCCTTCGTGCGAGTACCTTCTTTGTGATCGATCAAGTCGATATGAAACCCGAAGCCTTGTCCGTCATTTTTGAAGGTTTCCGACTTCACTACATCGGACAAAAGGAAACCTTGCGTGAGAAAAAGCGTTTAGTCATGAAACTGCAAGTCATTGCAGGGCGCCTTTACTTGAAGTCCTTGCATGAGGTGGATCTTCGTCATCGTGCGACGCATGAAGAAACGCAAAACAAAGCCTCTTAATGGGCTTTTTCAGAAACTATTCTCCCTAACACTCTTATGAAACACATTCGTCTTGTTGCTCCTCTTTTATTGTCTGTCTGCTTTGAATCCGTCTTGGCAGAGACTGCGCCATCATTGGTTCTTAAAGAACCTTTAACCAATGCCGACTTCGGCATTGTCGATGAACCAAAGCCCGTGCGAGACGTGAAAAGAGCAATGGAATCCGGCACCGTTGCTCGCACCTTGCCAGGATTTGTCGTGAGTGACTCCGGCCCCAATCGTATTGCGATTCAGGGGCAAAAGATCGTTCAAGCCATTTACGATCAAACGCAATTGGAAGTTCAAACCGATGAAACAAACGGTCAGATTTTTGTCATTCCTCGTACAAAGACGCCCCAAGCATTGTTTTTGACAACGGATCAACAACAAACGCACTCCTTGACGCTCATTCCTCAAAAGACTGAGAGTCAAGAAATCGTGATTAAAGGGAAAACTCCCGCTTCTGAAAAAGCTTCCTCTCGCACTGCGTTAGAAAGCTCAACTGAAGAACGACTTTCTGCGCTTCCTGTTGAAACCGCCGATACTTTCCCGCAGGCCATGAAAAACTTGATGATTGCCATGGCGCGCAATGAAATCCCCGAGGGCTTCACTGTCAATAATCGTTGCGGTGAGAACTGTCTTCGCCAGTACGTTTCAGAAAACTACGACGCGAAAGTCATTCGTTTTCAAAATAAAGGCCTCCGTCCTATCACACTTTCTGAACGATCGTTTTATCAGAAAGGGGTTTTAGCCGTCACTATGACTCAACCGCATTTGCGCATCGGTGAAAGCAGTACGGTCTACATCATTCGTCGATTAGTCAGAAGTGCGTCTGCCGATCGTCAATAAAACACCTTTTTCTCTCTTTACTTGATGAACGTCCCCGATTTTTTTTAATCGGATTGACCTTTTTTGCCCTATTCATGAAAACCACCGTTCGATTCCAACAATGGTTGCTCCTTATTGTTGTCCTCGTCGCCGTCATTTTTCTCGCTGTCGTGATGGCTTATGTCACTCAAGACGATCACGTCATGCCGGTGAAAGAAAAGCCAACCACGCGCATCCAGATTAATGATAGTCGTTTAGGAGAAGAGCATTTTGTCGCTTCTTAGGTGCACAAATGAACTCCCTTCAAAAAGAGATTCGTGATTTGCAAACGCAAGTTGCTCAACAAAAAGCGTTAGATGAAAAACGCCGTCAACGCAATCTCGCTTCTCAAGAGACTTTGGCGCTTGAAGCTCAAGACGCAATGAATTTTATGGAAGGCACTTCTGCGTTTCCTCACAGTACCTCCGTCTCACCACGCATTCCCCAACAAAGCGCACCCGTTAATCGCTTGGCTTTGAAAAAAGTGGCCAATATTAAGCCCAAAGAAGAAAAGGTTGAGAAAAATCCTGTCGCTCGTAACCGTACACCTCAAACGTCCGGTGAAGAGCTCTTAATCACAGGTACTTTCGCCAAAGCTCGGTTACTTAATGGTGTGGATGCTCCGACGGGAGGTCAAGCTAACGGCAACCCTGTTCCCCTTTTAATGGAACTCGCGGACGCAGCGGTCTTACCCAACCGCTT
>USIM01000209.1 GCA_900554675.1 uncultured Sutterella sp. | reverse complement strand
GTTGCGGTCTATTCCAAGTGCTACCAATTTTTGATTAATCAATGAAGTGGATAAAAATCATGACTGATAATATTTTTGCTAAAACTCGGATCGAATTCCATATTCTTCAATCTTTCCCCGTTACTTGTTTAAATCGGGACGACGTTGGTGCACCGAAATCGGCCATTGTTGGAGGTGTTTCTCGCGCTCGTGTGAGCTCCCAATGTTGGAAGCGACAAGTGCGTTTGGCCTTGCGAGATACTGGTGTTACGTTGGCCATGCGTACAAAAAATCTTTTCGTTCTTTTAAAGGATGCCTGCATTTCTTTAAATGCAACTGAAGAACAAGCCGAAAAGGTTGCACAGCTGATTGCCGAGACTCTTTCGAAGGATACCCTGGTGTTCTTTGCGGATGCCGAAGTGAAGGCATTAGCTCAATGGGCACAAGAGATGAATTTTTTCACCGAGTCAGTACCTACGGCTAAGGACTTAGAGAAGTCAATTTCGAAGACGGTTAAAAAGGTACGTATCACTGCCGCCAATGGTCTTGATGTGGCACTTTTCGGCCGCATGGTAGCCAAACCTAAGGATATAAGTGTTGAAGCTGCGGTTTGCTTCTCACATGCTATTACGACGCATAAAGCCATCTCGGAGGTGGAATTCTTTACGGCGTTGGACGATCTCCCCGAGGAAACCTCGGTCCAATCCTCGCACATGGGTAGTTTGGAGTACGCATCTGGCACTTTTTATAGATATGTCTGTTTGGATTTAGGACAGTTGGCGCAAACGCTTGGTCTGACTGATGATGAAGCGTTAAAGGAAGATATGAAGATTGCAATCGATGCTTTTGTGAAGGCTTTGTATACCGCTGTTCCGTCAGCCCGTCAACATACCCAAGCAGGTCTTTGTGGTTGGGACTATGCTCGCGTATTGGTACGCCAAGGTCAGCCTTTGCAATGTTCCTTTGAACAACCAGTTCGCATGGATCGTGAAAAGGGTGGTGGTTATTTGCGTCCGAGTCAAGAAGTCTTGGATAAGTTCATCGCTGACCGTGAACGTATGTCAGGTTCGCTTTTTTCGAAGAAAGCCGACTACACCTTGTCGGAAACCCATGGTTCGGTTGATGAGTTAATTGATGTTATTCAAAAAGCCGTTCTTTAAAGGAGTCGACAATGACTCACAAACTCCTTTTATGGTTTGAGGGCCCTATGCAGTCATGGGGCAGTTCCTCACGATTTGGTCGACGAGAAAGTGAGGCTTTTCCGACAAAGTCGGGTGTACTGGGGATGATTGCAGCTGCACTAGGGAAAACTGGGGAGCAGGTTGAATGGTTAAAGAGTGTTTCCTCTTATCCGATGAATGTCACGATTTTTAGTCGTACTGGTCAAAAACCTGAAGTTATCAGAGATTTCCATACGGTTGGCAATGGCTATAACGTTGATGATTCTTGGGAAAATTTGATGATTCCAAAGACTACCGACGGCAAATCGCCAAATGGTTCTGGTTCCAAGTTGACATATCGCTTCTACCTGCAAGATGCCTGTTATGCAGTTGTTTTTCAGCTACCTTTAACTCAAGCAGAAATTATTGCATCAGCGTTACAAAACCCTACTTGGGGATGCTCCTTGGGGCGTAAGTCATGTGTCCCAACCGAGTGGATTTTTCAAGGAATTTATGAATCTGAAGAGCTTATACAAAAATATATCGAAGAACTCGCTCTAAGCAAGAATAAGCAACCTTTTGCTGAAATTCGTGAAGGGGAATTTGCAGAATTGGGCGATGTTTTTGCGTTGGATGATATACCTTTAAATTTTGGTCCTTATAAACGTTACCGATCACGTGCTGTGACAATAATTGACCGCCAAGAGGTATGACGATGGGTTCATCTCGACTCTTGATTAAGGTCACCCGAGAAACTCTCTCGATGGTTCGAGAGCGTTATCCCTTTTTGTATTTAGAAAGGGGAAGATTGGAGGTGGACGATAGTAGCGTTAAGTGGATAGATTGCAGTGGGGGTGTGATTCCTTTGCCTATCGCAACAATACAGATGCTACTACTTGGGCCAGGAACATCAGTCACTCATGAGGCGATTAAGTGCCTAGCTTCTTGTAATTGTATGATCGCTTGGGTTGGAGAGGAGGCGATGCTTTTTTATGCATATGGTATAGCGCCGACAGCTGACTCAAGAAATTTACTCAGACAAGTTGAGATGGTTGCTGACTCAGGAAAGCGTTTAGAGGTGGCTAAAAGAATGTTTAAATCTCGATTTCCTAAAGATCAATTACATGAAGTGACTCTAGCTGGACTGATGGGAATG
>USIM01000208.1 GCA_900554675.1 uncultured Sutterella sp. | reverse complement strand
TTTTGTTTTTTTGACTCTTATTCGGATTTTTTCGTCTTACTCGCCGTCTTTTTGGCTTTGGTTGCCGGTCGCTTCTGAGTAAACTCAAAACCAATCGATCCGTCTTTCCCCATCACCAATTGAGCAGAAAATTTGCGCTTCGTACGATTAGAGACAAAGCCCGTTAACTCATCGCTCTTACCTTCGGTCAAGATTTTTTGAACCTGTTCGGGATCAATACTTTGTTGCAAAATAATGCGCCCGATTCGGAAGTCACACGTCTTTTCCAAGGTTTTCTCACAGATGTAGCCCTTGGGTGTGTTTAATACAGCCGAACCACACTTTGGACACGTGCCGATTGCCTCAAATTGGGACTTGTCCAAGGGTTCGTCAGACTCTTCTTCCTTTTGACCAAAATCGAATTCCAACTTGAAGTCATCCGTAATCTTCAAAATGGCAGCAAAGGGACGGCCCATCTTGCTGATAAAACCATCTAAGGGACCAATAGCTCGATTCTTTAAAAGCTCTTCGACTTCTGCCACTTCAAACGTACGGCCGCCTGGATGCTTCGTGAGACTAAAGTCACACTTCGTACAGGCGAAACGACGATAGTTTTCCACAATTTCAGAGCCGCATTTCGGACATGGTGTCTTCAAATGTGCAGGGTTTTCAAGCGGAACCGTATCACCTTCATAACGCTTGGCAGCATCGACAATGGTCTCCGTCATTTGACGGATATCCTTCATAAAGGTATCTCGCGTCAATTTCCCCTGTTCGATTTGCGCCAGCTTATATTCCCATTCACCGGTCAGTTCCGGTTCGGATAATTCCGAAACACCCAACCCCTTGAGCAAAACAAAGAGCTGACGGGCCTTAAACGTAGGCTTTAGGTCGCGCCCATCACGCACCAAATAGTTTTGTAGCAACAAACCTTCGATGATGGCAGCACGCGTTGCCGGCGTCCCGAGCCCCTTACCGGCCATGGCTTCGCGCAACCCCTCTTCTTCAACGAGTTTGCCTGCACCTTCCATGGCTGACAAAAGAGTGGCTTCTGTGTAGCGCGGCGGAGCCTTAGTTGCCTTTTCTTCTGCTTGAGCAGAGACAACCGCAACCTTCTCACCCTTTTCAACTGGTACTAAGGTTTCGTTCTTTTCGACATCTCGGCCATAAACCGACAACCAACCGGCCTTGACCAAAACCTTACCTTCGGTTTTGAGCTTCTCTTTACCGACTGTTGTGATTCGAGTCGTTACGTCATATTCAGCAGCCGGATAGAAGACGGCCATGAAACGTTTAACCACCAAGTCATAGATTTTTTCTTCTACCTCTGACAATTTCTTCGGCTGTTGAGAGGTAGGAATAATGGCAAAGTGATCTGAAATCTTGGAATTATCAAAAACACGCTTCGTCGGCTTAACCCAATGATTTTGAAGGATTTGATCAGCACCACTAAAATAGCGATTCGTCTCTTTGAGCGACTCAAGCGTCGAGACCACGGTCGATGCATAGTCTTCCGGCAAAGCACGAGCATCCGTTCTCGGATACGTCAACACTTTGTGTTTTTCATAGAGGGCTTGAGCGGCCGCCAATGTCGTTTTAGCGGAAAAACCGAAGCGATTATTGGCCTCTCTTTGCAAACTGGTTAAGTCAAAAAGAAGCGGAGAAAGTTGCGTTGTACGCTTAGCTGTTTCTTCAACGGTTGCAGTTTGTCCGTTAAGACGATCGCATAACGCTAAAGCTTTTTCTTTATCCCAAATGCGTTCGGCCTTCAAATGAGGATGATCTTCGCTTTTCTTAAATGTCGGATCAAACCATTGTGCTTGGTATTGACCGGCCTTGGCCTGCACATCGGTCACTACTTCCCAATACTTTTGGCTTACAAAAGAAGCAATTTTTTCTTCTCTTTCAACCACAATTGCCAAAGTCGGCGTTTGAACACGACCAACCGTTGTTAAGAAAAAGCCCCCATCCTTGCTATTGAACGCCGTCATGGCACGAGTACCATTAATCCCAACCAACCAGTCAGCCTCCGATCGAGAGCGAGCGGCATCTGACAAATTTTGCATCTCAGCATCGCTTCTCAAATTCTTGAAGGCTTGGACAATAGAAGCCGGCGTCATGGATTGCAACCAAAGACGTTGTATCGGCTTTTTGCATTTAGCGGCTTGCATGATGTAGCGGAAAATCAATTCACCTTCACGCCCGGCGTCACATGCATTGATCACGCCAACAATGTCGGTACGCTTCAGCAAACGTTTTAAAACTTTTAATTTGTCCTCAGTCTTTTTAATAGGCTTTAAATCAAAAGACGGTGGGATCATCGGTAAGTGC
>USIM01000207.1 GCA_900554675.1 uncultured Sutterella sp. | reverse complement strand
GTCCACCCATAAATCCCACGATTTGACGCTCATGGTAGGGCTCTAAAAAGTCCTTGATGGCATTACTCATTGAGTGGTCGTGAAGATAGCGAGAAAGCGTTTCTTTCACGTTCTTAGAGGTTGGACCGGTGGCAAGGTAGTGTTGATGAACCTTGTAGTCGAAGCTGTTTTTAATCGTTGACTCATCTCGTGGATCAAAGCCCGCGTAAAGGGAGTTGGCCGAATAGAGGTAACTGCGATAGATATCAAAGGGGGCATCTAAGCGCGGGAAAATCAAATTGGTTTTATCCAATCCCTTGGTAAAGCCCTCTGGCAGCTTGCACCCCAGGAACAGACAGTTACTGTAAGTGGACTCGGAAGCCAAATCGGCCAAATCCGTGAAGTCGATATTTTGAAAGACGTGGCGGTCAATTTGACCGGGTTCAGTCACTAATCCTAATAATTGTGTGACGGTTTCAATTTCTCTGTATTCGGGCATAAGTTTTTCCCCCTTTTTTCTTTCATTGTAGCCTGTAATTTCAGGTGGTAGAAACTTTCTTGCAAATAGTTCAAAATGAAAGAAAGACCTCAGTAGGATGTACTCATGATTGCGATTGACAGAATACGAATCAGCGGATTTAGAAGCATTCAATCATTGAAGATGCCCTTAGGGCAAACCTCTGTTTTGATTGGGTCCAATAACTGTGGTAAAACCACGGTTCTTAAGGCGTTGCAGTTGGCGCTCACCGATGAACTTAGCGTCAAGCGTGCTGACTTTCATCGTCGTGCCGATCAAAGTACCGTCAATGAAATCAAGATTGATGTGCGTTTTGTTCCGGTCAATGATAAAGGGGAACGTCTTTCTTACTTTGAACCCCTCTGGGCAAAAGCCTTGCCCGCAGGGATTCAATCTGATCATCACCGTCGAGAGTATTTTGCTTTCAGAACGCGCTTTACATGCAATGATGCGCAACAAGTGATTGAAAAAACGCGGACACTCTTTACCAATTGGGATCGGGAGATTCTAGGTCAAGCATTAGATCAGTCCATTGATTGCATCAAGATGGTGATGCTGCAAGCCGAAGATGATTTAAAGACTTCTCTAGATCGACCGGGTTCCTTTATCAACAATGCTCTCTCGCAACTCAAAGAAGAGTTTGAAGCTCACCCTCAATACGCTCAAACGCGCATCGAAGATTGGCGAGATATATTAAATCGCTTATCAGAAACCTTAGAAGGGCCGGGTAGCACATTGCCGGAAGACGTGCCTTTAAACGCTGAAAATATTGGTCGCTTTTTTGACTTTATGAGAAACGATCAAACGCAAGGCTCAGTTCCTTCCCGACAAGGTCAGGGGTGCCAAAAGACGCTGGTCACGCTTTCAACCATTACTTTAGTCGAAGGTTTGATGCGTCAAGCGAAAGCCCATGGCTGGCCCTTGTTTATTTTAATGGCCGCCGAAGAGCCCGAAACGCATTTGCACCCCAATGCCCAACGCACGTTAATGAGCCAGTTGATGACTTTGTCTCATCAATTGCTTGTCTCAACCCACTCTCCCTATGTGGCCTCCGTCGTGGAGCCTCAGGCTTTTCGCTCAATGGCCAAGATCGGTGATCGCATTGATGTGCGTTGGTTGCCTCGTAGGATGGATCCCAGTGATGTTCGGATGCTCAAGCGCTTAATCCTTCGCTTCAGAGGTGAGGTGCTTTTTGCCAGAGGTTTGATGTTTGTGGAAGGGGTGACCGAAGAACAATTGATTCGGGGGATGTTTCATGCCTACTTTGGAGATGACCCGAGTGCGTTCGGGATCACGATTGTCGGCGTCGATGGAAAGAGTTATTCACCGTTCTTACTTTTGGCGATGAGCTTAAGAAAACCCTTCTGTGTGGTAAGTGACAATGACGGGGACACATCACACGTTGTGATGAAACAGCTCTCAGACGTTGAGCGCAAAGTACAGTTTGATCACCACCAAAACCATAGTGATGTGTTTTTCTTGTCACCGGGGCTTGCGATGGAAGGGGAGTTGGTGCATAAAGTGAAGCTTCGGATGGAAGCCATTGAAGCGCTTCTGGCTTGCAGTAACATGACCGATCAGTCGCCCAAGAATCGCAAACTGCGTCGCCAACGCTACATGAAGATGACCGATCGTGAACTTAAACACCGACTGGAAAAGAAAAAATCGGAATATTCCGGCTTCTTAGGGGACATCATCCAAATTAATCCCTTTGGACGCCAAATTCACGAGATGTTGCCGGTGGCTGTTTTGTCTGCCTTTGCTTTGATCCGTCAATGGATTGGGCAAAAGAGTGACGAGATGAATTGAAAATGAGGA
>USIM01000206.1 GCA_900554675.1 uncultured Sutterella sp. | reverse complement strand
GAATTCGTCTGAAACCGCTCCAACGAAAAGCGATGAAAACGCAAACGCCATCAAGTAGGTCGAAAGCGTTTGATAGCCCATTACTTCACTCACACCAAACTCCTGCCCGATCTGCGAGAGACCTGGCATATAGGTATTGGCTGAAAATGGTCCAATCATGGAACACGTTGCCAATAAAAAGGCGAGTGACTTGGGAACTTTAAACATAAAAAAAGGCAGAAATTGATTCTTCCTGCCTTAATCGTAACACTAAGCGTTAGAGATTTTCGCCCGCATCGTCATTCTTTTGGTCAGAGTCGACTTCAAGCTCTTCTCGTTTTTCTTCACGCTGTGCTTGAGGTTTGCGACGCTCAAGCACGGCACCGAAGAAACCGTCAGTGCCGCTTTGGTGCGGTGCCATTACGAAGTACGGAGCTTCGTTTTGCGTGCATTGGGGCAAAGTCACGCCTTGCTTAGCCAAAACGTCGATCTACACTCTTTCCCTACACGACGCTCTTCCGATCTAAGCTTTCCACCACACCTTGGTTTTCTTCACGCAACAAAGAGCACGTGGCATAAACCAAGCGACCACCGTCTTTGACCAAGCGGCTTGCGCTATCTAAGACATTTTTTTGAATCTCATTGATACGAGCCAATTCGTCTTCGCTCATGCGCCACTTCAAGTCGGGGTTACGACGAAGTGTGCCCGTGCCCGAGCAAGGGGCATCAACCAACACACGGTCAAATTTGCCGACCAAGCGCTTTACACGCGTATCACGTTCGGTTTTAATGGCGATCGGGTGTACGTTACTTAAACCCGCACGACGCATACGAGGCGTCATACCGGCCAAACGCTTTTCGTTGACGTCAAAAGCATACAAACGACCACTCGAGCGCATCAAGGCGCCCAAAGCCAGGGTCTTACCGCCGGCACCGGCGCAGAAGTCGCAGACCATCTCACCTCGACGCGGTTGCACCAAACGAGCGATTAACTGACTGCCTTCATCCTGTACATCAATCTTGCCTTCACGATAAAGGGGCCAACTCGTCAAACCGGGCTTTGTCGTCAAACGCACGCCATCCGGAGACAAGGGCGTTTCAAACGCTTCCACACCGTGTTCGGCCAAGGCATCTAAAACTTCTTCACGCTTGGCTTTAAGTAAATTCACACGAAGGTCAAGCGGAGCGCCTTCCTTCATGGATTCAAACAAATCATTGGCCCCTTCACCAAATTGCTTATTCAAGCGATCAAAGAGCCAGAACGGTAACTCGGATTGCACCAAGGCCGTGGCGTTTTCAACCTTACTGCGCAAGATGTTATCCAAGGGTTGAGCATCGTTACCTACGGTCTTGGCATCCAACGCATCGCGACCATAAATACGTGCCAAAGCCACCATGGCGGTTAACTTCGGAGCGCGAGCAGGAACGATAGGTTTCATTTGCCAAGAAATAGAAGACAAGTGGCGCAAGGTGTAGAAGATGGCTTCTGCAATCATGCTGCGGTCACGAGAACCCAACTTATGGTTATTGCGGAAGAACTTACTCATCAAAACATCGGCCGGGCCATCAAGGCGCAAAACAGAACCCAATGCCTTACCCAATTCTTCAACAATCAAACCGGTGACACGCGGACCGCCGCTACGAGATTGGCGACGCGTGGGATCGAATTGAGCACCGGCGGCGCGTTGTCGGTCGGCTTTGGTCATCGAGCGGGCTTCTTGCAATTGACGCGTACGGGCTGTACGTTGACGGTCGGTCAAACGACGAGGAGAGCCTTGACGAGAACCGTAAGATTTTTTCTTCTCAAACATGATTACTTATTACCAAAAAGGGTTAAAGACAAAGCCGTCTCGTTATCCATCACAGCACGCTCATTTTCATAACGCACCTTACCGCTCACGCAAGCCTTAACAGCGCGAGCATAAATTTGATGTTCATAAACCAAAACACGATCGGCCAAAGCGTGTTCGTCATCGGTGGGTAATACGGGGACAACCGCTTGAGCAATAATGGCCCCACCGTCTAAGGCAGCCGTCACAAAGTGCACCGTCGTGCCGTGCACGCGAACACCGGCATCAATGGCGCGTTGGTGCGTATCCAAGCCCTTAAAGGAGGGCAAAATTGCCGGATGAATATTTAAGATCTTGCCCGGGAAACGATCGACGAAACCGGCCGTCAAAATACGCATAAAGCCTGCGAGCACAATCAAGTCGGGCTCATAGGCAGAAACGGCCTTATAAAGTTCTTCTTCAAACGCTTCACGCGTTTCAAAAAGCTTATGATCGATCACCTTCGTGTCGATCCCGTAACCTGCGGCCAATTCCAATCCCTTGGCA
>USIM01000205.1 GCA_900554675.1 uncultured Sutterella sp. | reverse complement strand
AATTCCAAACTTTATTTCGGTGTGTTGGGGGCGAAAAAAAGAGGCTCCAAGAAAACTCTCTTGAAACCCCTCAAATTCTCTCGCCCTCAGTTGATGACGAGAGTTTAAATTTTTAAGAAACTATTGTTCGTCTTTATTGTCTTCATATTCTTCAATGTGAATGAGAATATTGGCAATAATGGCCGTCAAACCACCCGTCGTAATACCGGAAGAGAAAATGCTGCGAAGCGTTTCCGGGAATTGCGACAAGATTTCAGGCACCATTTCCACGCTCAAGCCCAAAGAGAAACTCAAGGCAATCACCAAGATGGCCTTACGGTCAATGCGTTGGCTGGTGATAATACGAAGACCGGCAGCGGCCACCGTACCAAACATCAAAAGCGTGGCACCGCCCAAAACCGGATCGGGCATTAAAGAAAACACCAAACCGATGGCTGGGAACAAGCCCAAAAGTACCAAGAAACCGGCAATGAAGTAACCGACGTAGCGACTGGCGACACCCGTTAATTGAATCATCCCGTTATTTTGAGCAAAAATGGAATTCGGGAAAGAGTTGAGCATACCGGCAATCATAGAATTAAAGCCGTCAGCCAAAATACCGCCTTGGGCGCGCTTCATGAACACTTCACCGCGCACGGGTTGACCGGAAATCATGGAGTTGGCCGTCACGTCACCGTAAGCTTCAATGGCCGTGATCATATAAACCAAACCCAAACCGATGATGGCACCCCAGTCAAACGTAATCCCGTACTTAAAAGGCATAGGGACATTAAAGCCACCGTAGCTCTTTACGGAAGAAAAGTCCACCATGCCCAAAAACCACGCCACGGCATAACCGATGGCAAGACCCAACACGATGGAGCTCATGCGAAGGTAACGGTTGGAGCTGCGGTTAAACGCAATAATGGAGCAAAGCACCAAAGCGGCAATACCTAAATTTTGGAAGCTTCCGAACGTGCCGTTGGCCTTAGCAGCAAAGCCACCGCCACAAGCGATGATGCCCACCTTAATCAAACTCATGCCGATCAAGGTCACAACGATGCCGGAAATTAAAGGCGTGATCACGCGACGCGTGTACTTCAAAATGCGGCTCACGAACATTTCCACCGTGGAGGCAGCGATGGTGGCACCGAAGACACTCGCCAAACCGCCCGTCATACCGGCAGAAATCACCGGGCCAATGAAGGAAAAACTCGTGCCTTGAATACAAAGTAAGCCACAGCCGATCGGGCCCACCGTACGGCATTGGATAAAGGTGGCAATGCCCGAGACCATCAAGGACATGGAGACCAAGTAACTTGTCGTTTCCAAATCCAGTCCCATGGCCCCCGCAATGATCAAGGGCGGCGTGACAATGGCCACAAAAATGGCCAACATGTGTTGTAAGGCTGCAAAAATCGCATCCTTTAAGGGCGGTCGATCTTCCAAACCGTAGATCAATTCAGAAGAAAGCTTGGCAGAGTGAGCTGCCTCTTGTAAATCTAATTCAGCCACGCCACGAATCCTTAACGCAAAGTAATTTGACGATTGTCAAGGCTTTCGATGATTGCTAAAGATTCCACCTTAATACCCATGGCACGCAATTCATCGCCACCCAATTGGAAACCCTTTTCAATCAAAAAGCCCATACCGACCAATTCAGCACCGGCTTGATTGACCAAATCAATGATGCCCTTAGCGGCGTTGCCGTTGGCTAAGAAGTCATCAATGAAAAGCACCTTGTCGCCTTCTTTGAGGTAGTCCTTGCTGACACAAACGTCATACGTGCGGTTTTTCGTAAAGGAATAGACCTTCGTAGCGAGCATATTTTCCATTGTGCTGGGCACTTTTTTCTTCGCAAACACAACGGGCAACTCCAAGAGGTAACCCACCATAATGGCAGGGGCAATGCCGCTTGCTTCCACGGTCAAAATCTTATTGATTTCCGTGCCGGCAAAACGACGGACAAACTCCACCGCCATCGACTTCATCAAAATCGGATCCATTTGATGGTTAATGAAGTTATCGACTTTTAAAATGCCACCGTCAAAGCATTTACCGTCTTTGAGAATTCGCTCTTTGAGTGCTTTCATGCAAGTCACCGTGCAAAAGAAGAAAAAATAAAGATGCAAAATTATATAGCATTGATTTCAAAAGCTCTCCTTTCAAACCGTCCTTCTCTTCTTCAATCAAACACCTCCCACTTAATCTACATTAAACACCCTAGGGGTAGTCCCGCGGTGATTAAAAAATCAACTACAAAATCAGGCGGTTAAGAATTGGTCGGCAATTAGGTTGAAAAAGTTTTCAATTTTGGGCCTAAGTAGTTTTATTTAACTTTATGA
>USIM01000204.1 GCA_900554675.1 uncultured Sutterella sp. | reverse complement strand
CAACCCTTTGACGGTTCTTCGATGGCAGGTTGGAAGGGCATTGAAGCAAGCGACATGATTTTGATTGCCGACCCTGACAGTGCTCGTTTGGACCCGTTCCGTGAAGAAAATACGTTAATTTTGACGTGCGACGCAGCCGACCCCATCACGGGTAAGGGCTATGAACGCGACCCGCGTTCGATTGCCAAGCGCGCTGAAGCTTATTTGAAGTCCACGGGTGTGGGCGATACGGCTTACTTCGGTCCCGAGCCCGAGTTCTACATTTTTGATTCCATCATGTGGAATACGGCGCCAGAAAACTCTTTCTTTAAGATTGTTTCCGATGAATCCGGCTGGTCTTCCAAGATCGACTACGAACAAGGTAACCTTGGCCACCGTCCGGGTCACCAAGGTGGTTACTTCCCCGTTCCCCCCATTGACTCTTTCCAAGACATGCGCGCAGAAATGTGCTTGTTGACCGAACAACAAGGCGTGCCCGTTGAGGTGCAACACCATGAAGTAGGTGCCGGTCAATGCGAAATCGGTACACGCTTTAATACGTTGGTTAAGCGCGCCGACTGGACGCAAATCTTTAAGTACACGGTTTGGAACGTAGCCGCTGCCTACGGTAAGACCGCCACCTTTATGCCCAAACCCGTTACGGGCAGTGCCGGCAGTGGCATGCACGTGCACCAATCCATTTGGAAGGACGGTCAAAACCTCTTTGCCGGTAACGGTTATGCGGGTTTGAGCGACATGGCCCTTTACTACATCGGTGGTGTGATTAAGCACGCTCGTGCCTTAAACGCCATTACGAACCCCTCCACCAACTCCTATAAGCGTTTGGTGCCGGGCTTTGAAGCACCGGTGAAGTTGGCTTATTCTGCTCGCAACCGTTCTGCTTCGATTCGTATCCCGCACGTGGCAGGTGACAAGGCTCGTCGTATTGAAGTTCGCTTCCCCGATCCGATGGCCAACCCCTACTTGTGCTTTAGCGCTTTGTTGATGGCAGGTCTTGATGGCATCATGAATAAGATTCATCCGGGTGAAGCAGCTGATAAGAATCTTTATGACTTGCCGCCGGAAGAAAACGCCAAGATCCCGACCGTTTGTGCTTCCTTAGAAGAAGCGTTGGACGCTTTGGCTGCTGACCACGAGTTCTTGACGCGTGGCGGCGTCTTCACCGAAGACATGATCCAAGCCTACATCCAATTAAAGGCTAAGGAAGTCGAACGCTTCCGCTTGGCTGTGGCGCCGGTTGAATTTGATATGTACTACAAGTACTAATTCAAAGACGCTTTCCGATACAATGGGCGTTGAAAACACTCAACGCCCATTTCTTTTATTTGAAATTTCATGACCTTAGACGCTCTTAACGATTGGCTACTTGATAAAGGCTGCAAGCCCCAACACCTCCAACACATGTATCGTGCCATGTTGGGTGTGGTGCCGTGGCCAAATCAAGACAACGAAAAGTTCCCCAAAAAACTGCGTGAGCATTTGCCGGAACTTCATCGTCTCTTGGACGAGCTTTTAACACTTGTTCAAACGCAAGAAGGCTCGGAGGAAAAAGACTCTGCCAAACTCTTATTAGCGTTAAAGGACGGCCACACGATTGAAAGCGTCATTTTGCCTCGAGAAGGTGTTTGCGTCTCCTCTCAAGTGGGTTGTGCCGTGGGTTGCGTTTTTTGCATGACGGGCAAAGGCGGTTTGATTCGTCAATTGACGGACTTAGAAATCGTGGCGCAAGTGATGCGCGCCCGCACCCTTCGTCCCGAAACCCGTAAGGTTGCGTTTATGGGCATGGGGGAGCCTTCGCACAACCTTCAAAATGTAATGCGTGCGATTAATTTCTTAGGCACCTACGGGCAATTTCCTCATAAGAATTTGGTGCTCTCAACGGTGGGGGATGCTCGCGTCTTTGAGGCGTTAAAGGCTTCGAAAGTAAAACCTGCGTTGGCGATCTCCCTTCACACAACGAATGAAGACAAGCGCAAAACGCTTTTACCCAAAGCCGGGAAAATTGCGATTGAAACGTTGGTTCAAGAGGCAGAAAACTATGCTCGTGAAACGGGCTATCCCATTCAATATCAATGGACGTTGATTGAGGGGTTAAACGATGGTGAGGATGAAGTTCATCGTTTGATTGAATTGCTCTCGGGCAAATACGCCATGATGAACTTTATCCCCGTTAACGTCGTTGAAAAAAATAGCTATCAACGTCCTTCGATTGAGCGTTGCGCTGAGATGGCAAGAAGCCTTCATCAAGCGCACATCATTGCCAAACTTCGTCACTCTGCCGCTCAAGACGTTGAAGGCGGTTGCGGCCAATTACGAAGCCGCTATATCC
>USIM01000203.1 GCA_900554675.1 uncultured Sutterella sp. | reverse complement strand
CACCATATTTTCACAAATCCGGATAAATCAGGTCATGTAACAGTACCCCATCCTCGAAAAGATATGGCAATTGCAACGCTAAGAAGCATTGAGAGGCAATCCGGTCTTAAATTTAGGCATTAAGTGATCGAGTGAGGGCGAGGCTCTCTGCCTCCCGCCACTCTTGATTAGGCATCGGATAAAAAGGAGTGCATATGAAATATCCTGTCGCAGTTTGGGTCGAAGGCGGTGTATTTTCTGCTGATGTTCCTGATCTTCCGGGGGTTATCACAGAGGCAGATTCTATTGAGCAATTAACAGAGTCTGTAGAAGAAGCCGCCTTAGGTTGGATGGAAGCCGAGCTAGATGAGGGGCGTGAGATTCCTCAAGCTTCTCCTGTTGAAACATATTTGAAGAACGAGGATTATGTCGGCTGTATTTGGTTTTTGGTCGATGTCGACATGAGAAAGTTATCGGATAAAACAGAACGATTAAATATTTGTTTATCCTCACGAGCGATTCGTCGTTTAGATGCTTTGGCAAAAAATGCAGGAGAGTCTAGATCTGGTTTTTTATCTAGAATGATTTACAGTTTTGCAAAGTAAAAATAGAAAAGGAAGTTCAAAAATAGAGAGCTTCCTTTTTTTCATGGAACATAACTATTGTTATAGAGTGCCAAACCAAGTAATGGTCAGCGCATTGATAAAGTCAATCAGGAACGCTCCCACTAGACTGACCACCAACCAAGCCTTTGGATTGTGGCCGTACTTTTCACCTAAACCCTGCATATTGGTCAACCCCGTTGAGGTTGATCCCATACAGAAACCACAGCCGCCGACCGTTAACATCACGGCATCGTAATTGCGTCCAAAAAGATTAAAGAGTACGCCCCAGGCAAAGGCTAACAAAAGAGCCAATTGGCATAACCAGATCGTTAGAAGCGGTAAGGCCAAGTGAACCAATTCGTTGAGCTTTAAGCTCACGATGGCCATTGTCACAAAGAGAGCTAAAGAGATTTCCGCAATAGCGTTCGTTGCCTTGTCGTTTTCATTGAAAAAGCCGAAGTAGTCACTTACGTTACGGAATATGGCTGCTGCAATCATGGAGCCGATATAAACGGGGAGTGTAAGGTAAGCTCCCAATTCTTCAGAGATGAGTTTGCCCATACTCATACAGATAAGAATCACCGTCAAGGCTTTTAAAATATCAGAGGTCCAAGAGCGACCGTTTTTGTGCAAATCCACCGGATCGACATTGGTGGTTTGACTTTGTTCCTTGCGCGTCAAATCCGGCGTTTTCACCTTGTAGCGCTTAATTAGCCATTCACCGATCGGACCACCGATCAATAAGGAGTTTGTCATGGCCAGTGTTGCCGAAGTAATAGCAACGGCGGTGGCGCCCGTCAAGCCATAGGTTTGTTCAAAGTAAGGACCAAAGGCAGCAGAGGTACCCAAGCCACCCATCAAGGAAACCGAGCCCACCATGATCCCATATTGGGGATTAATGTCTAAAAGCGTTGCTACGCCCATCCCCAAGACGTTTTGCATGATGGTTAAACCAGTAACTGCCACCAAGAAAAACGCCAGCATGATGCCGCCTTTACGCACCACTTTAATACTGGCCATCAAGCCGATGGTCGTGAAAAAGGCGATCATGAGTTGTTTTTGCATCGTGGGATCAAAGGTCACACGAGCAATCTCAAAGCCTTGAAGCAAAGATAACGTGACGGCAACGATAATGCCACCAACAACGGGGGAGGCAACGGAGAGACGTTGAAGTACAGAGACTTTTTTCTTCACCCATGCACCGAAATAGTAGACAAGTGCGGCAATGGTTAGAGCTTCTAAACTGCCGAAGTGGATGGTTAAAATATCGGTAGCGGGCGTCATAAGAAAATAAGAAAAAAGATTTGCAGACGAATCGAACTGTACCTGTTACCTAAGTAAAAACCTATAGGGGAAAACTCGCTCACAAAAAAGAAAAGTCCTGAAATTTTTCAGGACTTAACGGAGTTATTGAGCGGTTGTATTAAAGAACCCAAGCGGTCTTAATTCCTCATCGTAGTAGATCGCCATGGGGGCCGAAACCGTAATGGTATTCATGATGGCGTATTTGCTCACGATGGCGTCTTGAGCTTCCAGTGGATCAGACGTGGTCATGGGGGCTTGAGCACAAGTCCACATAAAGCCGATAAAGCACATCAAAGCAATCAAGAGATTCGTCCATTGGGTGCCTTGCCACAAGTTCCAACGAGAGATGATGGAAGCTAAACGGAACCAAAGCGCAACGAAGATGACGCCTACCAAAATACCGATCACCACATCGGTGACAATCGGGTAGTGGTTCCAAAATTGACCTAACATCTCA
>USIM01000202.1 GCA_900554675.1 uncultured Sutterella sp. | reverse complement strand
ACGATTACGAAAACCGTTAGTTAAAGCACTCCTGCACACAAAAAGGCCGCTTCAAACTGAGCGGCCTTTTTGGTGGCTTGAAATTTATCGATTCTGATTAACTGATAAAGAACAAGAACGCTAATGTACAGATTTGTACAGGGGCAGAGCGTTTAATCACTTCAATCGGAGAAACACCTGCGATACCGGAGATCACGATCACGCCGGCGGCCAACGGAGAAGACACACGACCGAACGTGGCAGCACAGCTGGCCAAGTAGCCCAAGTCAGGAATCGTCAAACCGAAAGCTTCAGCGTGCGGAGTCACAGCTTCGTTAAATGCGAAAGCAGCAGCGTCACCGGAACCGGTCATCACACCCAAAACATAGGGGCCGACAGCAGCACCGAGTTTGGCGAGTTCGGAAGAACCCTTCAAAGCTTCAACGAAGACTTCAATCACACCGCAAGAACGCAAACCGGCGGCAAACACACCGGCAGCAATGATCAAGCCCAAGATGTTACCGTAGCCACGGCCCATGCCATCGAAGAACTTACGGGTAATTTCAGCGGGGTTAGCACGCGTAACGATCAACGTGTACATGACACCGACCAACATGGCCGTTGCCACAGAAATCTTAAATTGCGGAAGCCAAACGGCCACAGCAAAGAGCAACACCACCGGCAAGAGCGGGGCAAAGGCAAAGAGTAAATTCGGGTTAGCGGGCAATTCGACCTTGTTGGCAGCATCATGCACGCCATCGTTATCAAAACCGTCTTTCTTGAAGTCGCCGAAAATCAAGCAGGCAACAACCATGAAGATGATACAAGCGATGGAGATCAAGAGCGTGCGCGTACCCGTGTAGGTCAAGTATTCCATAATCGGCCAGTCAGCCAACTTGGCAACGAAACCGTTGTGAGAAGAACCGGGAGACCAGAAAGACGGCAACGTGGAAGCCACCACCGTAGCAGCAGCCATAGCCGGACGGAAGCCTGCGCGAATCATCAAAGCACAGATCGTCGGACCAATGGCGGCACACATACCGGCCAAGGAGGAGATGGCGATAGAGACGATACCCGTCACGATCATACAGCACGGCAACAAGAAGATACCGAGCTTATTCAAAGGCTTCGTTAAAAGCGAAACCAAGTGCAAGTCACACTTCGTGATGTTCATGACACCGGCAAAACCCATTGCCGAACAGATCACGATGATCAACGAGCTACTCGTCATGGATTTGTCGAATTGTTGGAATGCCGCATAAGGATCAAGCGACAAACAGCACATTAAAAAGCCAGAGGCGAGAAGCACTAAACGCGTTTCCCAGCGTTTTAACAGTCCCTAGACCGTGCCGCACACAACGATTAAGGCGGCCCACATAGTCCAAGTCATTGGATTACTCCATTGGTTAAAAAGAAGAGGTTTTTCATGAGTTTTTGTGCCCTTCCGAGTCCAAAAACAGTCATAGCACGTCATTGTATGTAGGGCAAATCTCAAACGATATTAGGATAACCCCTAGAGATTTCGTTAAATTCTTCAAACTTATGATAAGCGTCATGTCTTAGGCAAATATCCCTAGAAGAATTTGCGTTTTTTTCTAAAATTTGATCCACATTTTTAAAACTTTTTTATTTTTAATATTTTCTTTTTGAGGTCTTAAATGCTCCAACATCATTACTATGGCAACTTCACAAAAGAAGAATTTGAAGCTTTGCCCGAAATCCTTCAACGCTTCTTGTCCTATACGCAATACAACACTACGAGTAACCCGCATAGTGACACCCTGCCCTCCACCCCAGAGCAAATGGCCTACGCCCAACTCTTAAAGGCCGAATTTGAAAGTGTGGGCATCAAAGACTGTAAAGTCACCGACAAAGGTATTGTCTATGCATGGGTACCTGCTTCAGAGGGCTTAGAAACTGCACCGGCCTTGGGTCTTATTGCTCACATGGACACGTCTCCTGAAGCGAGCGGTGAACCCGCCCAATGGAAAGTCATTGACTATGAAGGCGGTGACATTGTTTTAAATAAGGAAAAGGATATTGTTCTTAAACTTGAACGTTTCCCAGAAGTCGCTAAATACGCAGGCCAACCCTTGGTTGTGACGGACGGCACCACGCTTTTGGGTGCAGACGACAAAGCCGGTATTGCCGTGTTGGTGCAATTGGCGAAATACTTCGTAGAGAACCCTGAAGTGGCTCATGCCAAACTGTGTTTTTGCGTAACACCCGATGAAGAAATCGGTCGTGGCACTGCCGGATTTGATCCGAAAGAATTTGGGGCTGACTATGCCTATACGATCGATGGCAGCGAAGTGGGCGGTTTTGATACCGAAACCTTTAATGCCGCAATGGTGACGGCTCACTTCGAAG
>USIM01000201.1 GCA_900554675.1 uncultured Sutterella sp. | reverse complement strand
CGACCTCATGAGTCATTTACCTCAGAGCCGTCGGATTTTTCGTTTTAGGAACTCGATTTCATGGATAAAGAAACCGCAACCTCCCGCTTTGAAGACTTCACGAAAGTCCGAGTGTTGCCGGAGTTGATTACGCATCATTTGGGCCGTCACGATGATCTTCCCGCATTGACCGAATACGTCGCCTGCGAAAAGGCTTGGGTGACGTTGTCATACCGTCAATTGCACGAACGCATTCAATCTTGGGAAAAGGCCTTTGCCAAATTAGGCTTAGAAAAAGGCTCTCGCGTGGCCATGTTGCTCAATAACTGTGTCAATGCGATCTGCTTTGACCAAGCTGCCATTCGTCGCGGTTTGGTAACGGTACCTTTGCATGCAGTCGACACCCCGGGGTCGAGCGCTTATATCCTTGATGACAGCCAATGTCGTGTTTTGGTGACAGCCAAGTACTTGAAGTGGAAGAACATCCGTCAAGCTGAAACGTTGCCCAACTTAAAGCTCGTTGTCATCACTGATGATGAATTGCAAGAAGACGATCTTGTCAATAACAACGGCGTTGAAGTCGTTCGTTTAGAAGACTGGTTGGCTGCCGCTGAAAATGAATCCTTGCCTGAAGTGCACTTGGAAGCTGATGACTTGGTGAACCTTGTCTACACGTCCGGTACCACGGGTCGTCCTAAGGGCGTGATGCTCACGCACACCAACATTTTAGAATGCGATCGCGGCGTTTTAAAGAACATCTGTCCCCGTCCCGGTGATGTTTGGTTCTCGTTCTTGCCGCTGTCTCACACATTAGAGCGCGCTACGTCTTACTACATGGCGCTTGGCATGGGTAACCACGTTTACTTTAACCGCAACATCCTCCAAATCATGGATGATTTAAAGGTGGCTAAGCCCACGATTCTCGTGTCAGTTCCGCGTATTTATGAAACCATTTACGCACGCTTAAACGATAAGCTCTCCAAGCAATCTGCCGTTGTCCGTTATGTCTTTAACTGGGCGGTGGAAGTGGGTTGGCGCCGTTTCTGCAAACAAAACCACTTGGAAGTTGAACACACGTGGCGTGAATTCATGGATCCGTTGGTGGCCAACTGGTTGGACGGTAAAGTCGGTAAGACCTTGCGTGCCGTATTCGGTGGCGCAAACGCTCACGCTTATATTTCAGGTGGCGCTGCATTAAATGCCCAAATTGCTCGCGTCTTCATCGGCTTAGGCATCCCTCTTTATCAAGGTTACGGCTTAACCGAAACGGCTCCGGTGCTCTCTGTTAACACTGAAGGCAATAACAACCCTGCAACGGTTGGCCCCATCATTGATAACATGCAAGCTCGCTTAGGCGACAATGATGAATTGCAAGTCAAGGGCCCCTTGGTCATGAAGGGTTACTGGAACCGTCCGGATGCTACGAAGGACGTCTTCACGGAAGACGGTTGGTTCCGCACGGGCGACCAAGCCGACATTTTGCCCACCGGTCACGTTCGCATTAAGGGTCGTATCAAGGAAATTATCGTCACGAGCACCGGTGAAAAGATTCCGCCGGGTGACCTCGAAATGGCCATGCAAACGGAGCCGCTTTTTGCTCAAACGATGGCAATCGGTGAAAACCTTCCCTTCATCTCCGCTTTGATCGTTTTAGATCCTAAGCGTTGGGAAAAAATGGCAGCTGACTTAGGTCTTGACCCTGCTGATCCGCAAAGCTTGAAGAACAAAAAAGTTCAAATCAACGTCGTTAAGCGTTTGAAGAAGGTTTGCCACGGCTTCCCCCAATACGGAGTACCGCGTTCAGCGATCTTGACGCTTGAACCGTGGACGATTGATAACGGTATGTTGACGCCGACACTTAAATTAAAGCGTCACATCATCAAAGCCCGCTATCAAGATCGTATCTCCGAGCTCTACGCTCAGAAGTAATACGTCACTGGCGTCTACAAAGCCTCGATTGAAAAAATCGGGGCTTTTTCTTTGAAAATCGCCCTTTTCAGAGCGAATGTTTCCGAATAATTTCGGTAAAATTTATCAGTTAAGAATTCGTTTTCCGGACCATTGCAAATGATGCCAACTCGTCTGACCATTGATGACTTTAAAACTTTGCCCCAAATGCTCGAGCATACGTTAACGTTCATGCCCGATCGTGAGGGCTATCGTTACTATGATTACGATGCTGAAAAGTGGATTAGTGTCACTTGGCGCGAGTTTGGTCTTCGCGTCATGCAATGGCGAAAGGCTTTAAATGCCTTGGGTCTTAAGCCCGGCGATCGCGTTGCCATGCTTTTGATCAATTCGTTGGACGCTTTGATCTTTGACCAAGCCGCATTAGCTAACGGTTTAGTGGCCGTTCCCCTTCATGCAATTGATACACCG
>USIM01000200.1 GCA_900554675.1 uncultured Sutterella sp. | reverse complement strand
CTAACCGTGAACTCCATGCGGAATCGGATGTTGACATGATTAAATACCTTTATGTTTGTTTTAGAAAAGTATTTTCCATTCTATGAGATCGGTCGACAAAAGGTTGTATAAAACATAGGGGGTTTGTTGTACGAAGATGAAATTACGTGAAAAAAAATGCCTCTCACTACACAAAGGTACCTAATACTTTGGTACAAATTTGAGATGCAAAAAAGCCTCGAACGTTGGGTTCGAGGCTTTTTAAAAAGGCGCCAAAATTATTTAATGTCTTTCAATTCGCGACGCAAAATCTTGCCGACGGCGGTCTTCGGTAATGAGTCAACAAAGACAATTTGACGCGGAATCTTGTAGCCCGTTAATTGCGTGCGGCAATACTTCACCACATCGTCCTTCGTGATCGACGGATCCTTTAAGACAATCACAGCCTTGACGGTTTCACCGGAGCGCTCATGAGGTACACCCACAACGCCGCATTCCAAGACACCCGGCATCGAAGCAATCACGCCTTCGACTTCGTTCGGATAGACGTTAAAGCCAGAGACCAAAATCATGTCTTTCTTACGATCCGTGATCGTGATCTTGCCCGTGGCGTCCATAAAGCCCACGTCACCCGTGCGCAACCAACCATCGCGGAAAACGCCGGCGGTTTCTTCAGGACGATTCCAGTAACCCTTCATCACTTGCGGGCCCTTCACACAGATTTCACCCGTGAATTCAGGAATTCGGCTCGGATCATCGCAAACGCCCAAGTCTTTAAAGCCCTCGCCACGGATCGTCACTTCGGTGGAAGGTACCGGGTAACCGACAGAGCCGTCCCAAGGTGCATCGGCCAAATTGCCACAAACGCCCGGGCTCGTTTCCGTTAAACCGTAAGCTTCCAAAATGCCGCAGCCCGTGGTGTTTTTCCAGCGTTCGGCAACGACTTGTTGGATTTGCGTGCCACCGGCAACAGTCATCTTGATGCGAGAGAAGTCCACATCCTTAAAGCCTTCGGTATTTAATAAGGCGTTATAGAGCGTATTGACACCCGTATAAATGGAGAACTTCCACTTTTGACATTCTTTAACCAAACCCTTCATGTCGCGGGGATTGGTGATCAAAACACTGCGAGCACCCCAATTCAAGAAAGAGAGCATCGCCGTGCAAGCAAAGATGTGATAAAGGGGCAAAGCCGTCATTGCCACTTCTTTATACATCTCAAACTTAAGGCTAATCCAGTGGCCCGTTTGGAAGACGTTAGCAATTACATTGCGGTGCGTGAGCATAGCACCCTTGGAGACACCGGTGGTGCCGCCCGTGTATTGCAAAAGAGCGATATCTTCGTTATTGAGTTCGACGGGGGTTAAGCCTCGTGCATGCCCCTTTTCCATGGCTTCACGGAAGGTGACGGCATTGGGAAGATTCCATTGAGGAATCATCTTTTTGACGTGCTTAATAACGGCGTTGACCAATAAGCGCTTGGCAAACGGGAAAAGGTCCCCCACTTGCGTGGTGATCACGTGCTTAACGGGCGTACGATCAATGACGCGCTCAAGCGTTTTTGCAAAGTTTTCAATGATGATAATGGCCTTGGCACCAGAATCCTTGAGTTGGTGCTCAAGCTCGCGAGCCGTGTAAAGAGGATTGACGTTTACAACGATGAAACCTGCGCGCAAAATCCCAAATAAAGACACGGGGTATTGCAAGAGGTTAGGCATCATGATGGCCACGCGATCGCCCTTTTGCATACCGGGCAAAGATTGCAAATAAGCTCCCAAGTCGTTTGACATATCAAACGTTTCTTGTGCCGTGAGCGTCACATCCATATTGGTGAAAATCGGCGTTTGAGGACGATCGTTGACAATCTTATCGAGCACCGCGGGGATGCTCGCAAAGCCATCGGGATTAATCGTAGCGGGAATACCCTTCGGGTACTGAGCAAGCCAAGGAAATTCGGTCATTTTAACTTCCAACAATTTGAGTTTTAATCTGATACTGATAAATAACAGATTAGCGTATTTCTCAGTAACAAGCGAGACATTTTGTCTCGCTTCTTGAATTTTGTGCGCAGCTATTTTTAGGCTAACGTCAAGCAGTGACGAGCGTAGCTCTTAACGTCTTCCCAATTGGTGTAATCGATCACCGTCTTGGGATCGGTTGGGCCCTTGGTGGCCTTCATGATCATTTGAACGAGTTTCGTTTCAAACCAACCCCAATTCGGATAGTCGATTTTGCCGGCGAAACACTTCACATCACGAGGCGTCCAGGGGGACTTCTTTAAGAACTTTTGCATGTAAGCGTTGCCCTCGGGCGTAGCCTTTGCGGGCACGCGAGCAAGCACCGTGACATTGAAAAAGCTGTGCGGCTTTTTGTCCAAAAC
>USIM01000199.1 GCA_900554675.1 uncultured Sutterella sp. | reverse complement strand
ATGGGGAAGAATTAAAACCCATCGCTCAACGCCGATTTGATTCCAATTCGCACCTTGTGATTTCAACCGAGATGATTGATCGACTTCGTCGTCGTGATTTCTCAGATCCCGAAACATTGTCGTTTGCAAAGAAACTTTTGCGACCGATGATTACGCATTATGTGGGCGACAAACCCCTTAACACTCGCCGCATTTTGCAAGAATATAAACGACTTTAAAAAAAGGAATAAATCCTATGAAGACCAAACTGTCTGTGAACCTCAATAAGATTGCTTTGATTCGTAATGCACGCGATGACGGTAACCCGTCGCCTTGCGAGTTTGGTCGTATTGCGCTTGAAAATGGCGCTGCAGGTTTAACCGTTCATCCGCGCCCTGATCAACGTCATATTCGCGCTAGCGACGTGGCTCCTTTAGCTGAAGTTGTCAAGGCTTTCCCCGGCGCCGAGTACAACATCGAAGGCAATCCTTTTCATAATTTGATGGATCATGTTTTAGCTACTCGTCCGCATCAAGCCACCTTTGTGCCCGATCAAGAAGGACAAAAGACCTCTGACCACGGCTTTAATTTGGATGTCGACGGCGAGCGCGTGAAACCTTTGATTGAGAAAGCCAAAGCCGCCGGTGTTCGCGTGAGTCTTTTCTTGGATCCTGAACCCTCTGAAATGGTAAAGGCCAAAGCTTTGGGTGCTGATCGCGTGGAGCTTTATACCGAAGGCTATGCCAAGGCTTATGGTACGGCAGACGAAGACTCGTTATGCGGCTGCGGCTCGTGCCGCTCACGAAGCCGGACTTGGTGTCAATGCCGGTCACGATTTAAATTTGGATAACTTGGAAGCTTTGTTGGTGGCCTGTCGCTACATTGACGAAGTCTCCATCGGTCATGCTTTAACGGCAGAAGCGTTGCGTTACGGTATGGCAGAGACGATCCGTCGTTATGTGGCGATTTTGGATCGTGCTCATCAACGCATTAAGGACAGTGAATGATTTCAGGAATCGGTTGCGATGTTGTAGAACTCAAGCGCGTTGCCGACGTGTATGAAAAGCACGGTGAACGCTTTGTCCATCGCATCTTAACAACAGAAGAGCTCCCGCTTTTTAATAAGCGTAAAGCGTTGGGGCAAGAGCGATTACATGCCTTTTTGGCCTCTCGATGGGCCGTTAAAGAAGCCATCTCCAAAGCCCTTGGAACGGGGATTACGGCTGAGGTGAGTTTCCATGCGATGGAAATCCTTCACAATGCCTCCGGTGCTCCGATGGTGCTTTTTAAAGGGGAACTTAAAGATCGCCTTCAGGAAGAAGGAATCTTTGTGCACGTTTCCATTACGGACGAAAAAAACGTGGTAGCGGCTTTTGCTGTGGCTGAAAAGCGTTTCTAAGATTTGAGGATTTTGAAGATGATGGGTCCCTTAGTATTGGACATTGAAGGTACGAAATTAACCGACGCCGACCGTCGTCGCATTGCGCATCCGCTTTGCGGGATGGTGATTTTGTTTACGCGCAACTACGAAAGTCGTGAGCAACTCAAAGCCCTTTGTGATGACATTCATGCCGTCAAAGAGGGTGTTTTGATTGCCGTTGACCACGAAGGGGGTCGCGTGCAACGTTTCCGTGAAGGGTTTACGGAAATTCCTGCCATGGCCACTTTGGGTCAACGTTGGATTGATTCGCCGGAATCGACCTTGATGGCCGCCATGGCAACGGGTTATGTGATGGCCTCTGAGCTTCGCGCCTGTGGTGTGGACTTTACGTTCGCTCCGTGCTTAGACATCAATTTCCAACGCAGTGAAATCATTGGTCACCGTGCTTTTAGTCACAATCCTCAATTAGTCACGCAATTGGCCTTAGGGATTGTTCAAGGTCTGCGTCAAGCCGGTATGAGTAACTGCGGTAAACACTTCCCCGGTCACGGTTGGGTAAAGGCCGATAGCCACTTAGAGTTGCCTGTTGACGAACGTCCCTTTGAACGTTTGTTGTTTGCTGACTTAAAGCCCTATCGTTGGATGTCCACGGTATTGGACTCTGTGATGGCAGCACACGTTTTGTACACGGCCATTGATGATAAACCTGCCGGTTTTTCTTCACACTGGTTAAAGAAAGTCTTGCGTGACGATTTGAAGTTTGCCGGTGTTGTTTTCTCGGATGATTTATCCATGAAGGGGGCCGTTGGCGTTGGAAGCGTTGTTGAGCGTGCTCAAATGGCTCTAGAGGCCGGTTGCGATATGCTGATTATCTGTAACGACTTTGCCGCAACGGACGAATTGTTGGAAAAGTTATCCTTTGCGGATACGGCTGAGCGTGCCTCACGCGTCAAGCGCTTGGCACCGATGGGCGACGCTTTGACTTGGGATGAGCTCCAAGCGAGCG
>USIM01000198.1 GCA_900554675.1 uncultured Sutterella sp. | reverse complement strand
GCCGAATCCGCGTTGAGAAAAAACATTGCCGACAGTCAATTGTCCGGTCTTCAAGTCACAGACTTAAGCGGTCGGATTATCTACACCAATAAAACCTTCAGTGACCTTTTAGGACTTAAAAATAACCGCTCTTTAATCGGTCAAGTGCCCCCCTACTCCTACTGGCCTCAAGGCGATCAAGGCTTTCGCCTGATGGAATTATTAAACGGCGTGAAACGTCGTCAACTCAAAAATGCGAGTTATGAATTCCCCGCAGTTCGTGCTGATGGACAATCCTTCTGGGTGCTATTGCACATCGTTCCCATGGTGACAGTTGAGGGGGAACAAATCGGTTGGTTGTGGACACTGACCGACATTTCCGAAATTCGTCAGGCTCAAGAAAAGTTAACCGCAGCACACGAACGCTTTAACCGTGTGCTTGAATCCATGCTTGACCCCATCAGTGTGGTCGATCCCAACACGAATGCGCTTCTCTTTTCCAATACTTCCTACGATCGAACGTTCGGAGAAAATGCGAGCGGCCACATTTTGGCCTCTCAAAAAATAGCGCAGTTAACGGCAAAAGAAAAATCGCGTTCGCCTTACATCTATATCGAAGATTTGGATCGTTGGTATAACGTCAGAAGTCGATTGATTCCGTGGACGGACCGCACGGAAGCCGAATTGCAAATTCTCTCTGATGTAACCGAGCAACGTCGCAATGAAATGCTATTGGCCGAACAACAAGCCCGAAGCGAATTGAATTCGCAATTGGTCAGCATGGGTGAAATGGCAAGCTCTTTAGCACACGAATTGAATCAACCATTGTCGGCCATCTCTAATTATGCTTTCGTCGTGGAGAGCTCAATGCGCAAAGCGGGCGTGCCCGAAGAGCATGAAATGCTTTACTCCATTCAACGCATTGCCGCTCAAACAAAACGCGCAGGTGGCATTATCAAGCGTATTCGCTCCTTTACACGTCGTAGCGACCCCAAGATGGAAATGATTGCAATCAGCACGCTTGTTAATGAAGTCACGGAATTGGCCAATATTCAAGCCCGACGCCATAACGCCAAGTTGGAGTTTTTCGTCGCTCAGGATGTTCATGAAGTCTATTGCGACGAAATCATGATTGAGCAGGTACTCTTAAACTTGATTAAAAACGGGATTGAAGCCGCTGCCAGTATTAAAGGCAATGCACCCAAAGTGTCTCTTACCGTTTATCGCAACGCTGATCAGTACCTTGTTTTTGAAGTGGCCGATAACGGCTGTGGCATCAAGGATGAAGATAAAGAACACCTCTTTGACCCGTTCTTTACAACGAAGTCCGCCGGTATGGGCATGGGGCTTAACATTTGCCGAACGATTGTCGAATTGCATCACGGTCGACTGACAATTTCTGACAATATTGGCCAAGGCGCAATCTTTACGTTGCTGCTACCAGAACGAAAACCGCCCTCGAATTAAATTAACAAATTCGTCGATTTTCGTGCGTGGCGACATGTTGAAATTTGCTAAAATGGCTAGCTGTAACTTATGTTTTGGTGATGAGAAAAATGGTGGCTTTTCCTACTTTTAACTTTAACCCGTCGCAAAAAGATCCTTTGGGCACGGTCTACGTTGTCGATGATGACAGCGATGTCCGTGACAGTATGCGTCGTATGTTGGAATCTCAAGGTTTCCGCGTCGAACTCTTTGAAAGCGGTGAATCTTTTATCGCCAAATATGATCCCAACGCCATTGCTGTCTTGTTGCTTGACGAACGCATGCCCGGTGGTATGAGCGGCAGCGAAGTGCAAGAACACTTGATTGCCCGCAAGGCAACGATTCCGATTATTTTCTTAACGGGTCACGGTGATGTACCGATGGCTGTGAATGCTTTAAAGAAAGGCGCTCACGACTTCTTGCAAAAACCGCCAGATTCTCATGAATTGTTGCCGATGTTGGAAAAGCTTTTGAAGGAAACCCGCGAGCAACGCGTTCAATTGGAAAAGCAAACGCTCAACCAAACGATGCTTTCGAAATTGACGCCGCGTGAACAACAAGTGCTTGAACGCATTGTTGCCGGTCGACTCAATAAGCAAATTGCCGACGACTTGGGCATTTCCATCAAGACGGTGGAAGCTCACCGTGCTTCAATCATGGATAAGACCAATTCCGGTACGGTTGCTGATTTGATGCGCGTGGTTTTGGGCGCAGAAGGTCATTAATTCAAAAGCCTTTTACACAGAATCCGCCCGTTCATCTCGGGCGGTTTTGTTTTGAGCAATCATTTAATTTTTGAAATTGAGGTGTAAACGTGAGTGCCAATTACATTGACGGGAAAGCCATTGGAAAAGCGATTCGTGAAAAGATCAAAGAAGCTGTAAAGGGCTTATCTCGCACGCCTGCCT
>USIM01000197.1 GCA_900554675.1 uncultured Sutterella sp. | reverse complement strand
CAGGATTATCAATTAACTTTTTGAATTAAACACTTATGGCACGAAATTGGGATACCCGAAACGACGAACTCGATGATGAAGACGATGATTTTTATGATCGTCCGAGTAAGTCTCAAATTAAGCGCGAATTGCAAGCTCTGCAAGATCTTGGCAAAGAAATGACCGGTTTGCCCCCTGAAACGCTCAACCGCATTCCGTTGCCTGAAGACGTTCGTGAAGCCATTGATGAGTACAAGAAAATGCGCTCCTTTGGCGCTCAACGTCGTCAATTGCAATTGATCGGCAAAAAGATGAGCACGCTTGACTTCGAAAAGGTTCGCACATCGATTGATTTAGCCACCGGTGAAAGTAAAGCCGCTGTTGCCGCTCACCACAAAGCCGAACGTATGCGTGACCGTTTAATCGCAGATGACGGCTATTTAACCGATTTTATCGAAGAATTCCCCGACGTTGACGTACAAAACATTCGACGACTCATTCGTGGTGCTCGTAAAGAAGCCGAAACGAATAAACCGCCAAAGAGTGCACGTGAACTCTATCGTTTCATTCACCCGATGGTCAGCCCCAAAGTGGATTCTTTGGAAAAAGTCGAAGAAACAGACGAGGAATAATCGTGAAACCCATCATCGTTACCTTAACGCAAGGCTTGGGCCAATCGCTTTACGATGGCCTCAATGAAATTGGCGAACTTTACTATTGGAATGAATTGTCCGACGAGCAAAAAAGTGAGATCGGTCCAAAGACTGAAATTCTCTCCATTGCGCCGATGGTAACGGTGGATGAGGCAGTTCTCGGTCACTTTCCGAATCTCAAATACATCGCCAGTTGGGGTGTGGGTTTTGATCGTTCAGACATGGCCGCCATTGCCAAGCGTGGCATTATTTTTACCAATACCCCCAATGCCAATTTCAATGACGTTGCTGATTTGACGATTGGTCTGATGGTGGGATTGGCTCGTCACATTCCGCAAGTTCATCAGAAACTCTTGGAAACGAAGAGTATTCAATGGCCGAGACGCCCGGCTTTTCGTGTAGCAGGTAAGAAAATTGGTATTGCCGGTTTCGGTCATATCGGTAAAGAACTCGCTTGCCGTGCACAAGGTTTTCGCATGCAAGTGGGCTACCTCGATCGTCGTCAAGCCAGTGAAGAGTTCACTCGTTTTGATTCCGTTGAGGCGCTTGCAGCGTGGGCAGACTTTCTTGTCATGGCGCTTCCCGCCAATGAGCAAACGTTCCACATCATTAATGCTAACGTTTTGGAAAAACTCGGACCCAACGGATTTTTGATCAATATCGGTCGTGGTGCATTAGTCGATACCGAAGCTTTGGTACAGGCATTAGATAATCACACCATTGCAGGTGCCGGCCTTGATGTCTACGAGAATGAACCCAACATCGATCCTCGTTTGACGCAATTTGAAAATGTTGTCTTAACCCCGCACATCGGTGGGGCTACGCAAGAAGCGCGCGAAGATGCTGCGCAAGAAAAATTGCGCAACATCCGTGCTTACCTTGCAGGTGACGAACTAGTGGGACGAATCCTTTAGCCGCTCGCGGGCTGAATTCAAGCCCGCCATCACTTGTTCTTTAAGCAACTTGGAGAAAGACTCCGTTTGCAATAAAGAGCTCGGGAGCATCTTTTCTTTCACTTTTGGATCAGCGATCGCCATCAGAAAAACCGGCGCCATTGAAGCCACAAAAACTGCCTCGACTCTTTGATCTTCGTAACTCTCAATGCCTAGATAGTTGGCAAAAAAAGTTTTTAAATGCGTTATGCGCTCTTTGCCATAAAGCATAATGAGATTGTAGAACTGAGGCGAAGGAGCAACCACTTCTCTAACCCAAACACGAATCGGCCAGTTGTCTTCTTGCAATACTCGCTGAATTAATGAACTGAAATAAAAATCCAGCGCTGCTTCAGGTGTCTCGTATTGAACCATTTCAATTTCGAGTTCTTGACTGAAAATCGTTTGAGGAATTTTCCCCAAAACCGCTTGATAAAGTGAGTCTCGTCCACCAAACCAATAATTTATGCTAGCGGCATTGGTGCCGGCATTCTGACACACGTCTCGCGCCGTTACTGCACTCCAACCTTTTTCAGCTACCAATTTCCCCGCCTCTTCAATCAGGCGTTCTCGGGTCTTTTCCCCGTCATTTCTTAACTTTGAAGTCGCTTTTCTCACCATTATCTCCCAGTGTTTTACAACCGTTTCTTAAAGAAATAGTAGGCCAAAGGCAATGTCACCAATGACATTAAAATGACAGGCCATAATCCTACTATCACTTCCGTAAATCCAATACCGATCAGATACACACGTCGAATCGTCGTCAATGCAAATCTCAATGGATCAGCATAAGTTAAAAGTTGAAGCCACTCTGGCATATTTTGTACCGGCGCAAATAGACCTGACA
>USIM01000196.1 GCA_900554675.1 uncultured Sutterella sp. | reverse complement strand
CCCGCGTGTAACCGATTAATTCCAGATTAATGCGGAATGACCAAGCGTTGTCCGGGGACAAGCTCATGACCGTTGAGGTCATTGGCATCTTTAATGGCGCTCACGCTGGTGCGCATGCGTTGAGCGATCGTAAAGAGCGAGTCACCCTTTTTGACGCGGTAAACACTATTTTGCAAACGACGACGTTGAACATCGGGCACCACCAGCGTTAATCGTTGGCCCACCTTAATGCGGTTCGATTTGAGCTTATTGGTGCGGCGAATATCGTTAGCTGAAATTCGGAAGCGTTGTGCAATTTTGGAGATCGAGTCGCCTTTTCGCACGCGGTAGGTGATGCGACGCTTGGAGGGCAACGGATCCAACTTCATTTGTTCTTTGGCTTGATCGGCAGAGATGTCCTCTTGAACACCGTGATTTTTTACAAGCAAAGAGCTTCCAGCCATCACGCGACGGTTTTTCGGAATCTTATTGGCTGCGCGCAATTCGTCTTCGGTCATGTGAAAGCGCTTGGCAACGCTCTTTAACGTGTCCTTAGACTTCATCTTGTAGGTAGACCAATTAGAAAGCGGCTTACCTGACGTTTGCCAGTCCAAAAGGTTACTCACAAAGACATCGGCTTTGTCAGCAGGGATGAGCAAGGATCGTTGGTGCGCACCCAAAACCACCGGGCGGTTAAAGCTCGGGTTTAAGAGTCGGAATTCTTCTAAGTCCGTTTCGGCTAACTGAGCGGCCGTTTCCAAATCCAAATCGCGGTTTTTGTTCACTCGAACAAAATACGGTTCGTTGGCAATGTTGGGTAAGGTCAAGCCGTATTTTTGCGGTTCGGCAATAAGTTTTTTAATGGCCAAGAGTTTCGGCACATAACGTGCCGTCTCCGTTGGCAAATTAAGACTCATGAAATCGGTGTCAAGACCTTTGGCAGCATTATTTTGAATTGCACGACGGATGCTGCCTTCCCCCCAGTTGTAAGCGGCCAGTGCCAAATGCCAGTCACCAAATTGACCGTAAAGGGATTGCAGGTAATCCAGCGCTGCGCGCGTGCTTTCAATGACATCTAAACGATCGTCGCGCCAACTCGATTGACGCAAATCGAAGATGTCGCCCGTGGAGGGTAAAAATTGCCAAAGGCCCGCAGCTTGAGAGCGCGACAAGGCTTCTGGCTGAAAGGCACTTTCAATAAAGGGCAAAAGGGCAATCTCGGTGGGCATGCCGCGGCGTTGAGTTTCACTCACAATGTAGTAGAGATACATGCGTGAGCGAAAGGCCATTTTTTGCGTATAGGGGAGACTGTGAGTGTAGAAATTCAGTTCCGGCTCGACCACTGAATCGGGCAAGTCATTTAATTCGAAACCATTGCGGATACTGGCCCAAACAGAGTCTTCAGGGGCAATACGAGAGTTTGCCGCTTCACGCAATTCAACGGCCTGAGCCAATTCATCTTCGATGGTAATGTTGCCCAAAAGGTCCACGTAATTGGACGCAATGGCCTGTGTGCCCAAAAAGACACCGGTGGCCATAATGAAGGCTCGGATTTTATTCACTTGAAGTGCTCTCGATATTGAGGATTATTCGGGGACCGTTTGTCCCGAAACAATCGTACGAAGGCCATCGGCATCGACAATTTGAACGTGCTTTTGATTCACAACAATCAAATTATCATGCGAGAAGCGTGACAGTACGCGACTGACCGTTTCAAGCTTGAGGCCCAAATACGAACCGATTTCGGCACGCGTCATACGAAGCACAAACTCCGTGCGCGAATAACCTCGGGATTCAAAACGCTGTGCGAGATTTAAAAGGAAGGCCGCAAGGCGTTCCTCAGCGTGCATGGAACCTAATAAGAGCATAAGACCGTGTTGACGCACGATCTCACGAGAGAGAGTTTTTTGAAAATGTTCGCTGTACTCAGGGATTTCATCACAAGCGGCCAAGATGCGTTCGTAAGGAATCACACAGACTTCGGTATCCTCTAAAGCGACAACGTCGCACGAATGCACTTCATTGGCAATGCCGTCCAAACCGATCAATTCGCCGGCCATGTGAAAGTTCGTGACTTGTTCACGGCCGTCGCTGCTCATGACGGAGCTTTTGAGAAAGCCTAAGCGGATAGCATAAATAAATTCGAAACGGTCGCCGGCACTAAAAAGCGGCTCACCGCGACGAATGCGCTTGCGGTTGGAAACCAAATCTTCCAATCGATCAATTTCTTTGAGTGAGAGGCCTAAAGGAACACAGTGCTCACGCAAATTGCAATGAGTACAACTCACTCTTAAGGATGTAGCTGCAACAATAGGAGAAGAAATGGTTGACATCTTATAAGCACAAGCTGGTAAATCACTTAATTGTCAAATGAATTTTGCAAGTAGCCAAATGTTTTTATTAAAGTTTTTGACCTAAAGCGATGCAAAATAAAGACAAATACA
>USIM01000195.1 GCA_900554675.1 uncultured Sutterella sp. | reverse complement strand
ATTGAAGGTCGTATTGATGCGTTGGTTTTGGGTTGTACCCATTATCCCTTCTTAATGCCTGCGATTAAATCCATTGTGGGCGAGGGGGTAACCTTTTATGAACCCGGCCCCGCCGTTGCCAAGCATTTAAAGCATCAATTAGACAATGCTCATTGTTTGTCCGCTCGCAAAGAATTAGGCGACGATGTTTTTTATGTTTCGGATTTGACTGAAGAAAGAAAAATCGTGGCAAAGAGCTTAACGCCCAGTGCCACGACCTTTTATGAATTGCCTTGCTAGCTCAAACGATTAGAGCGGCATTTGCGTTTGGCCTTCAAAGTAATACTTTTGCATTCTCTCGCGAAGCGTATCGGGAATCGGCGTTGAAAGACCGGTTTCCGGGTTCACGCAAACCATCGTTTCTTCGCACTTCACGTGTAAAGCATCACCCTTATAAAACTCGATTTGAACCGTAATGGAGCTCTTGCCCAAGCGAGAAATCCACATGTTCATTTCCCCCACGTCACCAATGTGAAAGGGCTTAAAGAAATCCGTTTTGATGTTCACAACAGGAATCACAATTTCCTTCAAACTGTGCTTTTCCCAAGCCAATCCCAAACCTTCACGGAAGAGGTCTTCCAAAAGACCATTAAACATCACATAAAAGTTCGGATGATAAACAATGCCTGCCGGGTCACAGTGGGCAAAACGAATAATCTGATCTTTCTTAAAGATTTCAGGCATGAATAGTTATTCCTCATCAATGAGAATGGCTCGAACGGGGCTTGCCTCCAAGCCTTCAATTTTTAGGGGTAATGCTACGAGAGTATAAACGTCTTTAAGGGCTTCGGAGAGGGCTAAATTCTCCAAAATGAGCATCCCCTTTTCAATCGCAACACAATGCGCAGGCAGCGTTTCACTCGTGGCTTGATCGATGCTGGGCGTGTCAATTCCCACGACATCAACGCCCAAACGCACGAGTTTTTCAACCGCCTCTTTCGTTAAATACGCAAAGTCATCCGTCCATTGCTCGGGCATCACGAACCCTGTTTTGATCAACACGCGCTTGGCTGAAAGATTGTCGGGAATGTGTTGAGAGTCGATGACGTGAAGTCCCTCGCAGTGCAAAATTCTGCATTCCCCTATCAAGCGAGAAAGCGCAATTTGACTCACGTCGCAAGGTTTGTTCAGATGCAAAGGGGCATCAACGTGCGCACCCAAATGCGGTGACATACGAAAGGCAGAAACTCGCGCAGGAGACGTTGCCGTCACCTCAATCGATAAAGCCGCATCCCCCGGATAAACGGGAGAGGCGGCTTGAATCTTTGGCGTAATGTCAATGATGGCCATTAGAATTGGCGCGGATCCATTTGTGCGTCTTTATCGGCAGACAACTTGGCAACGATATCTTTTGCCAAATCCACCATTGTCAACGGTGCACTGCCTTCGGCCTTATTGTTGGTGATCACAAAGCTCTTTTGACCGCACTTGTGAGCAACATTAACTAATTGCACGAGGCCAGCGCGCGTGGCGGGATCAGGATGCACAATGCGATTAAAGGGCGCATAGGTCATCTTGGCCACACCGTGGCGTTGAATCGGATTCAAAGACCAACGAACAATCAACGGACCCTTCATCATCCAATCGTCGCCCTCGGCTTCCGGATCTTCAAAGTAGCGCAAAGCGGCCGTTTGACGAATGACGTCAGGCATCGACGGGTGAACACCCACAACCAAACGAACACCCGTACCACGCAAAGCATTCAATAAGCGCTTGGTGTAAATAGCAGGCGTACGAATTTCAACGGCATAGGTCGGCGTTTCGCCTTCGACTTCTTTGGGCAAATCGGCAAAGAATTGTGCAATACGATCAATGTAGGCGTAGCACTCGGCTTGCGTGGGCAAAAGCGGACGCGGAATCGGAGACAATTGGAAAACCAAGGGACCGGCGTTTTCGCCCAAACCGTTAATAACGGGGTAGACAAATTCATGCATCGTGGCATGAACGTCTAAGAATTCTTGATTAAGGGAGCGGAAGCGACCTTTGGGGTCACGCTTTACCGCATCAGTGACGGTTTGAGGAGCTTTGACTAAGAAACGGAAACGTTCATCGACTTGTTGGGCCATGGCGGCATAAGCCATTTCGTTTAACGTACCGAAGAAAGACCAATCGACACCGACAGCGCGAAGCACGGGGTGCTTGCAATAAGCCGCCAAACCACGACGTGTCAAATCCTCAACGCCACTTGTATCTCCCCACACAATGCCCTTCCAGCCGGGAAAATTCCAACTGGCGCAACCTAAATAGATGTCAGAAGGAAGAAGACGTCCTAAACGGACAACTTCTTGCGAAGGGGTAACAGGAGTAACAGGTGAAGATGTGACATCATCAAAACTGTAAGGCTCTGTCGTAACAAATTGATTGAACATATCAAAACCACTTTCTCAAAAAAATAACTGCGTGGAA
>USIM01000194.1 GCA_900554675.1 uncultured Sutterella sp. | reverse complement strand
AGTTCACCAAACCACGGCTGACCATGATAGCGGTAAACATACTCGTCATAATGCCCAAGCAGTGCACCACGGCAAAACCACGGACAGCACCGGAACCGAAAATCAACAAGGCAATACCGGCAATCAAACTCGTAATGTTAGAGTCCAAAATCGTGGCAAATGCGCGATCGAAACCTTCACTGATGGCTTGTTGCGGCGAACGTCCTTCACGCAATTCTTCACGAATACGTTCGTTAATCAACACGTTGGCGTCAACGGCCATACCAAGAGTCAATGCAATAGCTGCAATACCCGGCAAGGTTAACGTGGCTTGAAGCATGGAGAGCAATGAAATCAAAAGCATCACGTTACACGTCAAGGCGAAGACTGAAATCGCACCAAAGACTTGGTAGTAGATGATCATGAAGATGGCCACGACGGCAAAACCGTAAAGCGTGGAGCGGAAGCCCGCTTCAATGTTGGCAGCCCCCAAGCTCGGGCCCACCAAACGTTCTTCAATGATTTCCATCGGAGCGGCCAAAGAACCGGCACGCAAAAGTAATGCCGTATCCGTGGCTTCCGTTGTCGTCATGCGACCAGAAATTTGCACGCGACCGCCACCAATTTCTTGACGAATGACCGGAGCCGTCACGACTTCACCCTTACCCTTTTCAAAAAGGATAATGGCCATACGCTTACCCACGTTTTCACGCGTGACGTCTTGGAAAATACGAGCGCCGCGAGAGTCCAACGTCAAGTTAACGGTCGGCTCTTGCGTTTGTTGGTCAAAACCGGCTTGAGCGTCATTTAAGTTGTCGCCCGTTAAAACCACTTGGCGCTTCACCAAAATAGGATTGCCTTCACGGTCAAGGTAGCGTTCATCACCAAAGGGCACCGTACCAGCGCTCAATTGTGCATAAGCTTCGGGAGAGTCATCGACCATGCGGATTTCAAGCGTTGCCGTACGACCCAAAATGTCCTTAGCCTTAGCCGTATCTTGCACACCGGGCAATTGCACCACAATACGCGTTGCGCCTTGTTGAGCAATCACGGGTTCTGCCACACCCAATTCGTTAATACGGTTATGAAGCGTAGAGATGTTTTGCTTTAAGGCGTAATCCATCACGTTTTGCAAAGAAGAAGCCGTCATCGTGGCAATCAAATGGTACTTGCCATCAACTTCACGTTCTTCAATCGTCAAATCGTTATGGGTATTGCGCAAAAGGTCACGAGCCTTACCGCGTTCTTCTTCAGAACGGAACGTTACATCCAATGCGTTACCGGCACGCGTAATGCCAGCATGACGAATGCGCTCATCACGGAATTGCGAACGAAGGTCAGAAGCTAAAGCGTCAACACGCTTTTGAACCGCCGCTTCCATGTCCACTTCGAGCATGAAGTGCACACCACCACGCAAGTCCAAACCCAAATACATGGGCAAGGCATGCAAGCTCAAGAGCCATTGCGGGGTATTGGGCACCAAATTCAATGCCACAACGTAAGACGGATCAGTCGGATCGGGGTTTAATGCACGCTCGATCACTTCCTTAGCTTGAAGTTGTTGTTCAGCTTGCGTCGGATCGAAACGAACACGAATCGTGTTTTGTTGAGCCCCTTGTTCAAAGACCAGACCGTTAGGTTGCAATTTTGCCTCTGTTAAGGCTGCTTGCACACGCGCGTAGAGCGCTTCATCAACCTTGACCGTCGCTTTTTGGCTTGAGACTTGAACAGCAGGCGACTCCCCGTAGAAGTTCGGTGCCGTATAGATCATGCCGATTATCAAAGCGAGGGCAATGATGATGTACTTCCATAATGGATAGCGATTCACTGTATGACCTCGTTAAAAAGGAAAAAGAGAACGTCGTCAGGCGACGCGCTCTCCAATAGCGGATTTCACTTTTGTTTTTAGTTAGCCGCTAAATGAAACAGAACCGTGGTTGATGACGGTTCTGTTTTCTAACGTATTAAAACGTCTTAATCGTACCCTTGGGTAAAACGGCTTGGATGGCGTCGCGGCGCATCGTCAAGGTGACTTGTTCGGCCTTAACGTTAGCGATTTGAATAACCATGTATTGTTCTTCAATGCTCACCACACGACCGGCGATACCGCCAATCGTCAACACTTCATCGCCCGTGGACAACGTATCGACCATCTTGGCGTGTTCCTTTTGACGCTTTTGTTGCGGACGGATCAAGAAGAACCAGAAAGCCGCAAAGATCAAAACCATCGGCAAAAGGCTCGTGATAAAGCTCATCGCATCACCACCGGCAGCAGCCGTTTGAGCATAAGCATCAGAAATAAAGAACATGTTTTTCTCCATGACAAAAAATCAGTTGTAAAGAATTTATCTTTACGTGAATGTTTTTGAATTATACGGGACTCGTCTTGTGCTTTTGCACCTTTGGGTCAAGGGTTTCATTAATCTTGACCCAAAAATAGCAACAAAACTTGTCTTAACGGTTAATCCACACCGCGAGCAC
>USIM01000193.1 GCA_900554675.1 uncultured Sutterella sp. | reverse complement strand
AATAATGCCCATTTCGTCTTTTTGTGCACGAATGGCGCCTTTACGAGTCACCCAAACCGATTCGCCAAAGTGTGTTTCTCTTTCGACGTAATTGTGGTGGCAGTTAATGACTTCGCCTTCTAACGCAATGCCGGGCCAAACGTCGGTGAGAGACTTAAGAACATCGGCAAGGATTTCTTCTCGGTTAACCATGGCGTAGCGTTGTGCCCAAGCGGTGGCTAACATGTAGCTATCAAATAGCTCGGAACCTTCTTCAAAACTTGCCAAATTTGAGTCAACGAGCTCTTCACCTTTTGCAGCAGACTGGGCTTTGGCTTTGTTGATAAAGTACGAAGCCATCACGTTGCCGGGGCCGCGCGAACCCGTGTGAAGCATGATCCAAAGGTTGTCGGACTCATCAACAGAGAGCTCAATGAAGTGGTTGCCGCCACCCAACGTTCCCAATTCGTTGGTCCAATGACGACGTTGCATTTCGTCCAATATGGTCGGTTCACGCTGAAGGATTTCATCAAGTGCGGGTTGCAACTTACAACAAGCCTCCAAATGTACATTTTTGTCTTTGTGCTGTTGGAACCCCACTGGCGTGCGTCGAAGAATGGAGCGAAAGGCTTCGCGCAGAGTTGCTTCATCGGTATCCGCTTTCTTAAGATTGGTTCGAACCGCCAACATGCCACAACCAATATCAACGCCCACGGCTGCAGGAATAATGGCGCCTTTTGTTGCAATGACGCTCCCGATCGTGGCCCCCATGCCGACATGAACGTCAGGCATCGCTGCGACATGATGAAAGACAAACGGCAACTTCGCTACATTGGTGAGTTGTCGAATGGAACCGGCATCAACATCGTCGGTCCAAATTTTGACAGGCACACCGCCTTCTACAAGGATTTCTTGTTTGACAGTCATATTTTTCTCCTAAGCACTAGGATACTCTGCCTGATGGTACGTCAGTTTCTGACGGATAAGAAAAAGGCCGCTATTTTTGAAAATAGTAGCCTTGAATGTTGAGCGATCAAAAGTCTTACTTATGATACAAACGCGAGGTTTCGTAGCGCGGTTGGCAGCTCACGTTCATCCCTAAGCGTTGCAACAAGCGTTCGTCTTCTTCACTGATGATCACGGTAAAGTGAACTTCAGAACCACGAAGCTTGGACAATTGTTCTTTAGCCTTTTGAGCCACTTCATTGCGAAGGGCAGAAATCGTCAAAGCTAAAAGCACTTCATCGACGTGCAAGCGCGGATTTTTGTGCAAAAGGTATTGAGTCTTGAGCGCGCAAATCGGTTCTAACACTCGGGCAGAAATCAAATCGATATCGTGATCGATGCCGGCCAAGAGCTTTAATGCATTTAAGAGCATGGCAGAAGCGGCACCCAAAGTGCTTGACGTTTTACCGGTGACGATACGACCGTCAGGCAACATCATGGCCGCAGCCGGTGCACCCGTTTGTTCAGCTTTATCCAACGCAACAGCAACGGCAGGGAAAAGTTCTGGCGTCGTCTCGGATTGATTCATCAAAATCTTCAAGTGACTGATTTCGTGATCATTGACCGAACCGCGCATGCGCTTAACACCTGCTGCATAGTAGCGACGAAGGATTTCCATGCGAGAGGCGCGACGGCAAGCTTCATCATCAACGATGCAGTTACCGGCCATGTTCACCCCCATATCGGTCGGAGACTTGTAGGGGGAGACACCTTGAATGCGCTCAAAAATGGCATTTAAAACAGGGAAGATTTCGACGTCACGGTTGTAGTTAACAGCGGTTTGACCGTAAGCTTCCAAGTGAAAGGGGTCAATCATGTTAACGTCATTTAAATCAGCTGTGGCGGCTTCATAAGCCAAATTAACAGGGTGCTTTAAGGGCAAATTCCAAACGGGGAACGTTTCAAACTTTGCGTAACCGGCTGTCACTCCACGCTTGTGATCGTGATAGAGCTGGCTTAAGCACGTGGCCATCTTGCCACTGCCCGGGCCCGGAGCCGTCACCACGATTAAAGAGTGAGTGGTTTCAATGTATTCGTTTTGACCTAAGCCTTCTTCGCTAACGATAAAGTCGACGTCAGACGGATAGCCAGGAATCGGGTAGTGACGATAGTGCGGAACGCCTAAACTTTCTAAGCGTTGCAAAAAAGCTTGAGCAGCTTTTTGACCTGTAAATTGCGTCAAGACGACGCTACCGACATAAAGACCCATTTCTCGGAAGGTGTCGATAAGACGCAAGACGTCTTCATCATAGGTGATGCCTAAATCACCACGAACCTTACTGGATTCAATGTCATTTGCATTAATCGTAATAACGATTTCAACATCTTCTTTGAGCTGTTGAAGCATGCGGATTTTGCTGTCGGGTTCAAATCCCGGAAGGACACGAGAGGCGTGGAAATCATCAAAGAGTTTGCCGCCGAATTCGAGGTAAAGTTTGCCACCGAATTGAGCGATTCGTCGACGAATTTGCTCAGATTGA
>USIM01000192.1 GCA_900554675.1 uncultured Sutterella sp. | reverse complement strand
TTCCAAGTATGAAAGTTTGCCCACTGATCGGAACCGATCAGATAGAAAATTTCATCCTTGGGATAACGGTGAATAAAGGTCTCTAACGTATCGATGGAGTATGAAGGCGTTTGGGCCTCAATTTCCAATCGATCTACGCTCATTTTGGGTTCGTTGGCAATTGCAGCTTCAATCATTTGCGCACGAACAAAGCCGTCCGTGATTTCTTGACCGCTTTTTTGCCAAGGAAGGGCCGGTATCCAAATCAAACGATCAAGACGAAGGGCATCAATAGCGTGATGGGCTAGCGCCATATGTCCGTTATGAACAGGATCGAAAGTGCCGCCAAAAAGACCGATTTTCATAAGGAGGTTAAATAAAAAGCGGAAAAAGCGAAGTACTTTTTCCGCTTCTCTTTAATCGATAAAGTTACTTCATTGCGCGGTAGCCAATATCAGAGCGATATTGCATACCGTCAAAATGAACTTGCTTGACGCCTTCGTAAGCCTTTTGTGCGGCAGCACGAACATCATCGCCCAAGCCCACCACGCAAAGCACGCGGCCACCGGAGACAACGGTCTTGCCGTCAACGGACTTGGTGCCGGCATGAAACACCATCAAGTCAGCCGTATTGGCGGGCAATGAGGTGATTTCAGCGCCCTTTTCGGGGCTTTCCGGATAACCCTTAGCAGCGCAGACAACGCCCAAAGCAAAGCGAGGATCCCATTGAACCGTCACTTCGTTGAGTTTACCGTCGATTGCAGCTTGCACCAAGTCCACCAAAGAGGATTGCAAACGGCTCATGATCGGTTGCGTTTCCGGGTCACCCATACGGCAGTTAAATTCCACGGTCTTGGCGGTCAACGTACCGTCCTTGTCGTGACCGATCATCAAACCGGCATACAAGAAACCGGTAAAGGGCGTACCGTCTTTGGCCATCCCTTCAACGGTCGGCAAAATGATCGTGCGCATGACGAGATCGTGCACTTCTTGCGAGACCACCGGAGCCGGAGAGTAAGCCCCCATACCACCCGTGTTCGGGCCCATGTCCTTATCAAGCAAGCGCTTGTGGTCTTGGCTAGAAGCCATGGGAATCACGTGTTCGCCGTCCACCATGACGATAAAGCTCGCTTCTTCGCCTTCTAAGAAGTCTTCAATCACAACGCGAGCACCGGCCGAGCCAAACTTATTGCCTTCGAGCATCATGTCGATAGCGTCATGAGCATCTTGCAAATTCATGGCAACAATCACGCCTTTACCGGCGGCCAAACCGTCAGCCTTAATGACGATCGGAGCGCCCTTACGATCAACGTAAGCGTGAGCTTCTTGAGCGTCGCTAAAGGTTTCGTAATCCGCCGTGGGCACACCGTGGCGCTTCATGAAGGCCTTGGCAAAGTCCTTAGAACTTTCCAATTGAGCGGCAGCTTTCGTCGGCCCAAAGATCGGCAAATTTTGACTACGGAAGTAGTCAACGATGCCGCCCGCCAACGGGGCTTCGGGACCGACTAATGTAAAGGCCACGTCATTGGCACGAACAAAATCGGCCAACTTTTCAAAGTCGCTTTCGGCAACGTTTTGAAGTTTGTCGCAAAGAGAGGTACCGGCATTGCCAGGAGCCACAAAAACGGTTTCAACACGTTCGTCTTGTGACAAACGCCATGCGAGCGTATGTTCGCGGCCGCCAGAGCCAATTACGAGAAGTTTCATTGTGCAAGTCCCAATAGAGATAATTTAATTATTCAAAAGAAGCGGTCGTATAGACTTGTTGAACGTCATCCAAGTCTTCCAAAGCGTCGATCAAACGTTGCATACGTTCGGCATCTTCACCTTGCAATTCGGTTTCGTTCAAAGCCTTCATCGTGACTTCGGCCATTTCAGGCGTCATGCCGGCAGCTTCAAAAGCGTTGTTAACGTCTTCAAAAGCGCCCGGTGCGCAAACAACTTCAATGCCGCCTTCTTCATCGGTGATCACGTCATCGGCACCGGCTTCCAAAGCAACGTTCATCACGTCGTCTTCGGTGTACTTGCCCGGAGCAAAGAAGAATTGACCGCAGTGCGTAAACATGAAAGCCACGCAACCGTCGGTACCCAAGTTACCGCCGTGCTTGCTCAAGATGTGACGAACGTCAGCCACCGTACGCGTACGGTTATCCGTTGCCGTATCGATGATAACGGCAGCGCCGCCCACGCCATAGCCTTCATAACGGATTTCTTCAAAGTTCACGCCTTCTAATTGACCGGAGCCCTTCAAAATGGCGTTTTTGATCGTGTCCTTCGGAACGTTAGCGCCACGAGCCTTCAATAAAGCCAAACGCAAACGGGAGTTGGAATCGGGATCGGCACCGTTGCGAGCAGCAACGATGATTTCACGAACGATCTTCGTCCAAAGGTTAGAGCGCTTAGCGTCTTGACGGCCTTTACGGTGTTGAATATTGGCCCACTTGGAATGCCCAGCCATGAAAATATCCTTTCAAAAATTTCGAAATTTGGAATGTTTTTCTTGCTAAAAAACAAGAAAACTAAAA
>USIM01000191.1 GCA_900554675.1 uncultured Sutterella sp. | reverse complement strand
TTGAGTGCGTCAACACTTTTTGCGTTTCGCTACCCAACAACACTGCGGCCAAACCCTTACGACCGTGGCTAGCCATGAAAATCAAATCACAACCGAGCTCTTCGCTCACTTCCATAATCGCTTCAGAGGGTGAGAAGGACTTCTTCGAGCAAGGAGTGACTTCAACACCGGTCTTTTCCAAAATATCACGAGCTTGTTCCAAGCGATCCATTGCTTGGTCTTTTACTCGTTGGTCGTATTGAGTGATGCTTTCCGGGCGATATTCACTTAAATTCGTATAGGAATAGGGTTCAATCACGGTCAAAAGCACAATCTTTGCTTTCATCGGTGCTGCAAACTTGGCAGCGCCTTCAACGGCTTGGTAAGAGAGTTCACTACCATCAATCGGCACAAGAATCTTTTTATACATAGTCACTCCGGAAAAAGTGTTCTTTTATTTTAGTTTAGGACTTTTTTGTATAAATGGGGTGAGAAATCTCTGACATTTATCAAGGTTTTTTGTCACGCTAAGCAATTCTTGGTAAAGACCCCTATTTTTCTAGCAAAGCCCTCACTGCCAGCGAAGCCATCGTCATCCCAAAAACCGCCGTTACCCCAACAAAAACGCCGAAACCATCCTCTCCGTCTTGACTGGGCAAAACCGGTTCATCGCTATAAACGCAGGGGAAACCAAATTTGGTACTTTTGCTCTGAGCGCTCCCTTTGGGGAAACCGTAATGTTTACGAAGGTTGGTGCGCAAAGCAGAGACTAAACCGTCCCCTGAAACACGAGCCAAGTCATCGACTTTCACACGCGTTGCATCCATTCGACCACCGGCCCCTGCACTCACGATTAAGGCAATATCATTTTTCTTTGCCCAAGCAATTAACTGTGCTTTCGCTTTCAAAGAATCAATGCAATCCAAAACCATGTCAGGGCGACCAATCACCTCATCAAAATTCGTTTCATCGACAAACGTGTCACAAGCAATCACTTCAACCGCAGGATTAATGGCTTTGATGCGTTGAGCCAACACATCAACTTTCTTTAATCCGTAGTTTCCATCCATTGCGTGAGATTGTCGATTGGTGTTGCTTTCAGCCACCGTATCGCCATCAACAATCGTGATGCGACCAATAGCGGTACGAGCCATGGCTTCAACCGCCCAGCTGCCTACGCCCCCCACACCCACGATACAAACATGAGCGTTTTGGAGTTTTTCAAAATTATCGCGCCCGAAGAGTCGAGAAATACCTCCGAAGCGTCTATAGTCATTTGTATTCATATATGTTGATAAAAAGCACACAATATTGTGTATCAGGGCTAGAAATCGTCATCAAATAAGGTTAAAGTGATTGTAAGGAGATTGAAGAATATTTTTCGAGTTTTTCGACGATTTTTCTTCACTGACCCGAGCTCTCTCTGCTCGAAGACTGTTGTAAGTGGCCGTTTCGAGACCATGGTTCGCTTTACTGTCACATAGATGTAGAGTTTGAACTGAATTGTAAATTTTTAAATATAAAGGGATAGTTTATGAAGATCCTTATTCCCGTTGATGGTAGCGTTTACAGTGACAATGCGGTTGCTTTTGTTGCCAGTCGTACGACTTTGATCGGTCAAGATCCTGAAGTTGTGCTTTTGAATGTCCAACCTCCGTTACCGGCTCGCGCCAGCCGTCTCGTTAGCCGTGAAGCTCTTTCCGACTACTACGAAGATGAAAGCGAAAAGGCATTCAAGGCTGTCCGTAATATTTTGAAGAAATCCGGCATGAAGGCTGAAGAAGTCTCCAAGATCGGTACGCCGGCTGAAGTGATTGCAGAGATCGCCGAAGAACAAAATGTCGACCTCTTGATCATGGGTTCTCACGGTCGCTCTGCCTTGAAGGGCTTGCTCTTTGGTTCTGTGACCAATGCTGTTTTGGCCTTGACGAAGGTTCCGCTTTTGATGTTGCGCGACAAGAGCGCTCCGGAAACGGATGCCTTGAACGTCGGTATCGCCGTTGACGGTTCTGATTTCGGTACGGCCGCTGTCAATTACGCTGTTAAGCAATTGCCTCTCTTCGGTGGCAAGGATGCAACGTTCCATATCATCAATACGGTGAGCGATTATGCCGGTGCCGTTATGCCCGACATGACCGGTATGGCATTGCCCGCCTTGAGCGAAGACGAAGTCGTTGAATTACAAAAGAGCGAATTTGCTGAAGCCGTGAATCCCGTGCTTCCGCTTTTCGAACAAGCCGGTGTCAAGCCCAAGGAAGTTTGCTTGGTCGGTAACCCCGGTGACGAAATCGCCGCTTACTGCAAGAAGCGCGAACTCGATATTTTGGTGATGGGTTCTCACGGTTACGGTCGCTTCAAGAGCGCCGTGATGGGTTCAACTGCCACGCGCATTGCTTCCATTGCCGATATCCCGTTGCTCATTATCCGCAAGTAAGACTTGTAATTTAGTCGATTGAGGCAGAAGCCACAGTGCGCGTAACGTACTGTGGCTTTCCTATATTTATGGTAACTTCTAAAAATTAGAATTTGAAT
>USIM01000190.1 GCA_900554675.1 uncultured Sutterella sp. | reverse complement strand
TAATTTCTCGGAAAAATAGAGTGTCAAACACGTGACACTCGTTTTGACAGGAAGAGCTTAATCGCTCTTCGTCAGAATTACGCGTGCAAATCTCTACTTTTCAAGAGTCTTGCACGCGTTATTTTTTTCTATAAAGGTTTCATCATGACGATTAAAGAACAAATTACGGCCGATATGAAGGCCGCTATGAAGGCTAAGGACATGGGCCGCTTGGGTGCCATCCGTTTGTTGATGGCTGCAATCAAGCAAAAAGAAGTTGACGAACGCATTGAAATGGATGATGCTCAAATCACGGCAGTGATCGCTAAGCTCGTTAAGCAACGTCATGACTCCATCGAACAATACACGGCTGCCAATCGTGCCGACTTGGCCGAAAAAGAACAAGCCGAAATCGATGTTTTGTCCTGCTATTTACCCAAGCCCTTGACCGAAGCTGAAATCGAACAAATGATCGAAGAGGCGATCGCCGCTTCCGGTTTGTCCGGTATGGCTGCCATGGGTAAGGTCATGGGTATGCTCAAGCCCAAGTTAACGGGTCGTGCCGATATGGGTAAGGTGAGCGCTTTAATTAAGCAAAAGTTAACGGCTTAATTTGAGAAAATGGGGCCGATTTTTCCGGCCCTTTTTTGTACGACAAGAAGGAAAAAGACGTGATTCCTGAGAGTTTTATTGAAGAGGTACTCTCTCGCACCGACATTGTTCAAGTGATCGGTCGCTATGTGAAGTTGCAACATAAGGGCACCAACTGGCTTGCCTGTTGTCCATTTCATAAGGAAAAAACACCGTCCTTTGCCGTTAACCAACAAAAGCAATTCTTTAAATGCTTCGGTTGTGGTGAACACGGCACGGCCATTTCTTTTTTGATGAAGTACAAAGGTCTCTCGTTTCCTGAGGCCATCAAAGAGCTTGCGGATAATCTGGGACTGGAAGTTCCCGAAGACAAGCAAGAAAAAGCTCGCCAAGCCAAAGCAAAAAGTTTAACGGACTTCTTAGAATCCGCCGCTGGTTTTTACCATCAAAATCTCTTTCACGATGTCAAAACCATTGAGTATCTCAAAGGACGTGGTATCACGGAAGAGACGGCTAAAAAATTCCAAATTGGTTTTTCGCCTGATTCTTGGCACGGCTTAAAAGAAATTTTCCCCGATCTTTTTTACGATGAAGCAAAACTTGAAGAGTGTGGCTTAATCATCGTTAAAGATGACAAGCGCTATGACCGATTCCGCAATCGCGTCATGTTCCCGATTCGCAACCCCAGAGGCAAGGTAATAGGTTTTGGGGCTCGTACGATGGTGCCTGGGGAAGAACCTAAGTACCTCAATTCGCCAGAAACCCCTGTTTACCATAAGGGGCTTGAACTCTACGGCCTTTATGAGGCAAGAGACTCTATCCACAAAAAAGGGCGCGCCATTGTCTGCGAAGGTTACATGGATGTGATTCAGCTCTCGCAAGCCGGTTTTACGGAGTCGGTGGCGGCGTTGGGAACGTCCATTACTTCAGAGCATGTTAAGCGATTGTTCCAATTAACCGACAACGTTTACTTTTCCTTTGACGGTGACGCTGCAGGCTTTAAGGCAGCCCGCCGTGCCATGGAGTCAACCCTTGCCATCATCACCGAGACGCAAACGGCCCACTTTGTGATGTTGCCCCAAGGGGAGGACCCTGATAGCTTGATTAAGACGCAAGGGGTAGAGGCCTTTGAATCGCAGTTAAATGCGGGTTTTGCTCTCTCAAAATTCTTTGTCTTAGACATTGTTCGTGAGGTAACGAACGGCCGAGGTTTTAGAACGGCAGAAGAACGTGCAAAGGCAGTTGCTATCGCTAAGCCGTTATTGTCTCGTATGAGTGCACTGGCGCTTCGACAATTGTTGGTTCAAGAGTTAGCGGCAGCTATTCGTATGGAACCGGGGGAATTGGCCGCTTTATGTGGTATTGCCCTTGTTCAAGAAACGCCCGTTGTTCAAAAGACGCCTAACGGTTATGGTCGAGATTCTGTACAAAGCCAACGTTGGCGTCGCACGCCTAAACCCGTCACGACAGGGCCGGTCTTTACCAACATTAAACGCCGTCTTTTGCAGTGCTTTATTGCTAACCCCCAATGGCTTTTGAAATATTCGGACTTAATTGCCGATGAGATGTTGGATACCGTTGATGAATGGGAAGGGGCTATTGTGAGACTTTGGCATTTGGCACAATCTCACTTAACGGATGAAGATGGTAAAGCGGTTGATGCGCGAATGAATAGCGGATACTTGCTCTCATTTTTGGATGATGATCCAATGCACGACACGATGTTGGCATTGGCCAGTCAGGAAGAAGATTTGAAGACAGAGCCGGAAATTGCAGAATTCGAAATTAAATGCGCGTTCTTAAAACTTGAGAAGGCACAGCTTGATGCCATGGTGATGGAGTTGTTGGCCGCAGAAGAGCGAGGAGAGCCGGTCGATTCAGATTATTTAGGACGGCTTTTTAAACGACGCCAGCAAATTCACCAGTCTTTGATTGATGAAAGTTCACA
>USIM01000189.1 GCA_900554675.1 uncultured Sutterella sp. | reverse complement strand
ATGTGCCAAATGGGCGAAACGGTTGTTTTGGCTACGGTTGTTGCCAAGAAGGAAGCCAAGCCCGGTCAAGACTTCTTCCCGTTGACGGTTGACTACATCGAAAAGACGTACTCTGCCGGTAAGATCCCTGGTGGTTTCTTCAAGCGCGAAGGTCGTCCTTCTGAAAAGGAAACGTTGACGTCTCGTTTGATCGACCGTCCGATCCGTCCGCTCTTCCCGGAAGGTTTCTTCAATGAAGTCCAAGTGATCGTTCACGTGATGTCTGTTGATCCTGAAGTGGATCCGGATATTCCTTCCATGATCGGTGCTTCTGCCGCTTTGGCTATCTCCGGCATTCCTTTCAATGGCCCGATCGGTGCTTGCCGCGTGGGTTACATTGATGGCGAATTCGTTGCCAACCCGAAGCTCTCCGAAATGTCCAAGAGCCGTTTGGACTTGGTTGTCTCCGGTACGGAACGTGCCGTGTTGATGGTTGAATCTGAAGCCGATTGCTTGCCCGAAGATGTCATGCTCAATGCTGTGATGTTCGGTCATGAACAACAACAAGTGGCTATCAACGCTATCAATGAATTGGTTGAAGAAGCCGGTAAGCCTGCTTGGGATTGGGAACCCGCTCCGAAGAACGAAGCTTTGATTGCTCGTATCGCAGAATTGGCTCAAGCCGAATTGAAGATTGCTTACGGTATTCGCAGCAAGCAAGCTCGTACGGAAAAGTTGCGTGAAATCTATGCCATGGTTGATGAAGCTTTGGCTAAGGACGCTGAAGCTGCCGGTACGGAAGCTCCGGATGCTAACGAAGTGGCCGGTATTCTCTTTGAAATGGAAGCCACGCTCGTTCGCTCCAACATTTTGAATGGCGAACCGCGTATTGACGGTCGCGACACGAAGACGGTTCGTCCGATTGAAATCCGTCAAGGTGTTTTGCCGCGCACGCACGGTTCTGCTCTCTTTACGCGTGGTGAAACGCAAGCTCTCGTTGTGACGACCTTGGGTACCAAGCAAGACGAACAAGTGATCGATGGTCTCTTGGGTGAAACGCGTGAACGCTTCATGTTGCACTACAACATGCCTCCGTTTGCCACGGGTGAAACGGGTCGTGTCGGTAGTCCCAAGCGTCGTGAAATCGGTCACGGTCGTTTGGCTAAGCGCGCTTTGTTGGCAGTGTTGCCTTCTGAAGAAGACTTCCAATACAGTATCCGCGTTGTGAGCGAAATCTGTGAATCCAACGGTTCTTCCTCTATGGCTAGCGTTTGCGGCGGTTGCTTGTCCTTGATGGACGCGGGCGTCCCCGTTAAGGATTACGTCGCTGGTGTGGCCATGGGTTTGATCAAGGAAGGCAACAAGTTTGCCGTCTTGACGGACATCTTGGGTGACGAAGACCACTTGGGTGATATGGACTTTAAGGTTGCCGGTACGGAAAACGGCGTGACGGCCTTGCAAATGGATATCAAGATTGAAGGTATCAACAAGGAAATCATGCAAGTCGCATTGGCTCAAGCCCATGACGGTCGTCAACACATTTTGAACGAAATGCGTACGCAAGCCGCCGGCGGTGCTAAGGAATTGTCTCGCTTTGCCCCGCGCATGATCACGATGAAGATCAATCCTGAAAAGATTCGTGACGTGATCGGTAAGGGTGGCGCCGTGATCCGTGGTATCACGGAAGAAACGGGTGCTACGATCAATATTGAAGATGATGGTTCCGTGACGATTGCCTCCGTTGATCCGCAAGCCGGTCTCGCTGCTCAAAAGCGTATCAGCGACATCGTTGCCGAAATCGAAAAGGGCCAAATCTACGAAGGTACGGTGACCCGTTTGTTGGACTTCGGTGCCATTGTTCAATTGTTGCCGGGTAAGGACGGTTTGTTGCATATCAGCCAAATCGCTAATGAACGTGTGAACGCTGTTTCCGACTACTTGAAGGAAGGCCAAACGGTTCGCGTTAAGGTTATCGAAGCTGACGAAAAGGGCCGTGTGCGTTTGTCCATGAAGGCTTTGCTCGAAGAAGCTAAGGCTGAAGAAGCTCCGACTGAAACGCCTGCTGCCTAATTCTTAATTTAGGCTTTCTCAAAGCATCCCGAGATTTTCGAATTTCGGGATGTTTTTTTTCGCTCTAAGTAATTCACCCTTATGAGTTCTCTACCGAAAAAAAGTGCCTTGTGATATTGTTTCTTAGTTAGATGAAACAACATCGTCATTTTTCTTAGGAGACAACAATGACTCAGTATTTAGATCCGGTTGCACTTTGGGAAGATTTGCACCAAATCCCCGAATTGGCCATGCAAGAAGTGAAAACCGCTGCTTATGTCGCCAAGACGTTGCAAGATCTCGGTATCGAAACGCAAACGCAATTGGGCGGTACAACCGGTGTGATGGGGATCATCCGTGGCTCTGAACCGGGTCCTGTCGTGATGTTGCGTGCTGACATGGACGCTCTTCCCTTTACGATTGACGGCAAACCCTGCGCTATCCACGCTTGCGGTCACGACTCTCACACTGCCATGCTTTTGGCTGTTGCCAGTCGCATGAAGG
>USIM01000188.1 GCA_900554675.1 uncultured Sutterella sp. | reverse complement strand
CCGAGAAATCCAATAAATACTCTTTAGCTCTTTCTGGTTCATTAATAACCGCAGGACAACACCCAAAAATCATGCGATCTTGAATTTGACGCTTCACTTCTATCCAACTCGTGTGTTTGGCGAGTTCTTCCAAAGAAAATGGCCAAAGATTGTAGGAGTTGAAGCGACCTGCTGCGGATTCTTTAATCTGACTTGCTAAGTCAAGAGAACTCGAACCCGTAACATAAATACGAGCATCCGACTCATTGTTATCAACCATTCGTTTAATGACTCTCCCAATTTCTGGAATAAATTGAGCTTCATCAATAATGACATTGGGAAATTGTTTTGTAAGGTTCAAATAAGCTTTCGGATCCGACAAAATCTGCAAGTCGTCCTCGTCCTCCCCTGTTAATTTAATGGATCTCTGATTATTAACAATTTCAGAAAGTAATGTTGTTTTCCCCACTTGACGAGGGCCAAGCAACAGCTCTGCACGAGCACTTTTAGTGCCACGTTTGATGGGTTCTTCTAATTCACGAGAGATATAGGGAAATTTCGACATTTTAGGATTACAGATCTAGAAATTGGATTTTCTTTATTATAATCCCAAAATTTAAAGAAATTTTAGGATTGTAATCCCAAAATTTTAAGGTTTTAATCAATTTAAAACTTCACGCCATGCTCTTGCGCCCAAAGAGCAGCTTGAGTGCGACTTGTGAAAGCCATCTTCTTTAAAAGATGTTTGACATGAACTTTCACGGTACCCAACGTGATGTTGTGGTACTGTGCGATTTCTTGGTTTTTCATACCGGCAGCTAAGCACTTCAAAATGTCGCGTTCACGATTGGTTAATCGAGAAATATTGCGACCCACTTCAGCCGTATCGTCTCGGAATGCGCGTGTAAGCGCTGCCATCAAGCGATTACTCACCACAATCTGGCCGCTAGCCACACGACGAATTTGACTCTTTAATTCTGCCACTTCGATGAGCTTAGAAATATAACCTTCTGCTTGCAGATGCACCGAACTCATCAGCTCTTCACTGTCATCGCGATCGGTCATCATGATGACGCGCGGCGGACGACTAAACCCTTTCACATAGCGCGTAATCTCCGTGGCGGCATCTTTTTTCATATGCATATCCACGATAACCACTTGCGGGTTTAAACGCTCAATATAAAAAAGACCTAAATGCTTATCACCGGTTTCGGCGATATTGCCGAACATTTCATCTTCGTGAATAAGGCGAGCAAGCGACTCTCTAAAAAGCGGAGAGGCGTCAACGATAACCACATTGATCTTGTCGGCGTCATAGACGTCGTCAAAATCATCGGTTTCTTGAGAGAGTTTTCGAAGGTCTAGCATGAGGCGTAAAAATTTAAAAAAGGGAGCGAACACCGCCGCTCCCCTTCGGACGGTGACGAATTAGTTATCGAAATGGGACACAGCAGCCCAAAGAATATCCGTACCTTGCATAAAGTCCTTAATCTTCATGGCTTCATGAGGATTATGAGAACCCAATTGGTTAGCCACGAAAATCATGGCAACCGGAATACCGTTATTACCTAAAACGGCAGAGTCGTGACCGGCGCCAGAAGCTAACTTCAAGCAGGGAATGCCTTCGATTTGGGCGCTTTGTTCAAGCGTGGCACTCAATTGTGCGTCAACACCGGAGGGCTTCGTGATCAATTGAGCATCAAACTCAACCTTCACGCCACGTTCTTCGGCGACTTCTTGAGCGGTCTTCACCAAAAGTTCATGGAAGCGTTGAGCCGTCTCGGCGCTCAAACTGCGAATGTCCACGGAGAACGTCACTTCACCCGGAATCACGGAAATAGCGGCGCTAGAAGCCATCTTCAAAACACCCACCGTAAAGACCAAGTCTTCACCCATCACCAACCACTTGTCCCAAGCGCGATCCATGCGTTGCATGAGATCCGTAAAGGCCATCAGTGCATCATGACGATAGGGTTTATCCGTTGCGCCAGAGTGAGCAGCTTCACCCAAAATGCGAACAGCCTTATGACGGATGTTGCCACGAATACCCGTCACAACACCGGCACGAGCTTCGGCTTGAGCATCCAACGTCGGGCCTTGTTCAATGTGCAATTCCACGAAGGCGGCAATCTTCTTAACGTCGATCAAGGGTTGACCGCCCGTCACGTCAGCCAAATCAACACCCACGGCCTTCATGGATTCGCCCAACGTGCAAGAGCCGTCACGGTGCTTGAGGTTTAAGTCTTTTTCGGTTAATTGACCGAACATACCCAAAGAGCCCATGTAGGCCTTGCCGAAGAACGAACTTTCTTCACCGCGCATCATCAAAACGGTGTAGTCACGCGTCGGTTGGTATTGCGTTTGACGCATCCACCAAGCCACAGTCAAAGCAGCCGTCACACCAGCCAAACCGTCATAGTTACCGCCTTGCGGAACGCTATCGACGTGAGAGCCGGAAACAAAAGCCGGCAAAGAACGATCCTTACCCGGCAACGTCATCCAAACGTTAGCGGCACGGTCGGTCGTAATCTCTAAACTGAGTTCTTCGCCAATCTTTTTCAAATACTCGAG
>USIM01000187.1 GCA_900554675.1 uncultured Sutterella sp. | reverse complement strand
ATTAATCTTTTTAGGAACAAGTCTTGCGCTTTTGATTTGTGTTCTGCTTTTGCTGACGAAGTCGAAAAAGGACGCTTCTGTCGAAGATTTAAATCGTGTGCTTTTGGACTTATCTAACGACAATCAATTAAAGATTCAAAATGCGCTCGGCAATCAAGGCTCTCAACTTCGAATGGAGTTGGACGCCAAGCTCAGCCATTTGAGTCAAGATCAGCAACAGCAGTTTTTAGGCTTTGCCAAACTTATTCAAAACATAAGTCAACAAAGCACAACGCATCAAACGCAAAACCGCCGAGAGGAAAATCAACAGTTGAGTTTAATGACGCAAAACATTGCCAAAGAACTCTCTGATATTCGTTCAACGTTGAATAACCAGTTGCAATCGCTTCAAGCCAATAATGATAAAAAGCTTGAACAAATGCGCACAACCGTTGAAGAAAAGCTTCAATCAACATTGGAAACGCGCTTATCGGAAAGCTTTATGCAGGTGAGTAACCAATTAAAGCAAGTTGAGAGTGGCTTGGGCGAAATGCGTGCGCTGGCCGGTCAAGTCGGGGAACTTAAACGCGTGCTCACAAACGTGAAAACTCGCGGTACGTTTGGTGAAGTGCAACTGAAAGCTATTTTGGATGAGATCATTCCGAATCGTTACGAAGAAAACGTGGCCACGATTCCGGGTAGTCTTGAGCGCGTTGAATTTGCCATTCGTTTGCCGGGGCAAAGCAGCGACGAACCCGTTTTGCTGCCGATTGACTCTAAGTTTCCGGTGGAAGACTATTTGCGAATTGAACAGGCGCGTGAAGAAGGTGTTGCCGAAGACATCGAAAAGTATTCCAAGGCGTTGGATACGCGTTTAAAGAACGAAGCTAAGAAGATTCACGAGAAGTATGTGAGAGTTCCCTATACGACGGAATTTGCCATATTGTTCTTGCCGAGTGAATCGCTTTACGCCGAATGTTTGAGACGCGTTGGCACCATTGAAGAAATCCAACAACGCTACCGCATCACGGTTGCGGGTCCAACGGTTTTAAGTGCCTTACTCAATAGCTTACAAATGGGCTTTAAGACGTTGGCAATTCAAGAGCGAAGCGCTGAAGTTTGGAAGATCCTTGGAAACGTTAAAACCGAATTTAATAAGTTCGTCGAAGTGATTGACAGAATGGATAACAACGTTGATACGATGAAGAACACACTTGCTAAAGTTCGAACTCGTACAAATGTAATGGAACGTCAATTAAAGGGGGTGGAGGAGTTGCCAGGCGAGAAAAAATCCGATACCCTAGAGTTCCCTAAAGAAGGAGAATAGCGTGAAAAAACTCATGCAATGGGCAATTATGTTTGCCTTAGGCGTAATGGTTATCTGTGTGGCTGTGCAATTGATTGTCGCGGTTACCAAAATTTAAAACACAAAAAAGGCGTCAAGATGAAATATCAAGACGCCCATTTGTTAACTAAAGTTTCCCAATCAACTCAACGATTTTGTCACCCATTTCGACCGTGGTCGCGGGCGTTCGATCTTTTGAGACCATAAGGTCGCCCGTGATCGTCCCGCTCTTAATCGTTTCAATGACGGCCTTTTCAATTAAGTCGGCCGCCACCTCTTCGCCAAACGAGTAACGAAGCATCATGGCTGCAGAAAGAATCTGTGCGATGGGATTGGCAATACCCAAACCGGCAATGTCAGGGGCAGAGCCACCCGCCGGTTCATAAAGGCCAAACGTTCCCGTTGAAAGCGAGGCCGATGGTAAGAGTCCCATAGAACCCGCAATGGCTGCGCACTCATCCGACAAAATATCACCGAAAATGTTGCTGCAGAGCAATACATCAAATTGAGAAGGATTTTTGATGAGTTGCATCGTTGCGTTATCGATGTAGCAGTGGCCAAGTTCAACATCCGGGTATTGTTTGCTCACCTCGCAAACGACTTTTCGCCATAGCACGGAAGACGCCAAGACATTGGATTTGTCGACGTTCGTGACTTTGTGGCGTCGTTTTTGGGCGAGTTTAAACGCAACGTGTGCGATGCGTTCAATTTCACCACGAGCGTAGCGCTCGGTATCAAAGGCGCATTCATCAGCACCTGACCCGCTTTGCCCTTTGGGTTGAGCAAAATACAATCCACCCGTAAGCTCTCGAACCACGACACAATCGTAACCTTTAGAAATGATGTCGTGACGAATCGGACTGATGGCTTCCAATCCTGCAAAAACCTTTGCAGGTCGGATGTTAGAGAAAAGATTGAAGTGTTTTCTCAAAGGCAACAGAGCACCGACTTCGGGGCGCTCGCTTTGAGGAAGGTCTTGCCACTTCGGGCCACCTACGGACCCAAAGAGAATGGCGTCAGCCACTTCGCATCCCTTTACCGTCTCATTGGGCAGGGCAACGCCTGTTGCATCAATCGCCGCACCGCCCACAAGGTAAGACGATAACTCAACGTTAAATTCAAAACGGCGGGCCGTTGCTTTTAAAACTTTAACGGCTTCTTGCATGACTTCGGGGCCAATCCCGTCGCCGGCGAGCACAGCAATCTTGTAAGTTTTTGCCATGATTAATCTCGATTCAATACAGC
>USIM01000186.1 GCA_900554675.1 uncultured Sutterella sp. | reverse complement strand
GTCATTGAAGCCTATTGGATTGGTTTTGATAATGACAATGAAGTCCTAAAACAAAATGCCCTTCGTTGGCTAAGAGGTGAATTTGCGACCAAAAAGGAAGCAAGAGATGCTTTAGGCGTCAGAAGCATTGTGGATGACAGCAATGTCTATGACCGTTTGAAGTTATTGAGCCTTTTTGTGAAACAGGCCGGTTACAACGGACTTTTGATCTGTTTGGACGAAATGGTGAATTTGTTCAAACTTCACCAAAAGCAGTCTCGCACAAATAATTACGAGCAAATCCTTCGTATGCTCAATGACTGTCTTCAAGGGACGTCTGACTCCATGGGATTTGTGATGGGTGGAACCCCTGAATTCCTGACTCACCCCACAAAAGGCCTTTATAGCTATCAAGCGCTTCAATCGCGCTTGGCAGACAATCGTTTTGCTAAGGCGGCAGGCGTGACGGATTACACAACCCCCGTTTTGCATTTGGTCAATTTGTCCCCGGAAGAGCTCTTGGTGCTTTTGCATAACCTTCGAAAAGTGTTTGCTTCGGGTGATGAAAGTCGCTACTTAGTCCCGGATGAAGCCTTGTCTGCGTTCTTAACGCATTGCTTTAAAAATGTGGGTGAAGCCTATTTTAGAACGCCTCGAACCACCATTAAAGCCTTCATTGACTTCTTAAGTGTCCTGGAACAAAACCCTTCTTTGGATTGGAAGACCTTGTTACCTAGCCTCAAGATTGAAGAAGAACGTCTCTCCGGTGTTCCTTTGGAAAAAGCAACTTCATCAATGACAAAAGCACAAGCGCCAAAGGCGAATGAGACGTTAAACCTTCGTCCTGAGGTTATTGAACGCAAGATGGACAAAGCGCCGTCTGAGACTGAAAAGATTGATGACGACCTTGAAATGATGAGTACGTTGGAGTTTTAAATGAGTCAATCCTCTGCTTTCGAACGTTTTCATCCTTTAGTGCAACGTTGGATTTGGAATCAGCAATGGACGCAGTTGCGCGAAGTGCAAGAAATGGCCGCCGAACCCATCTTAAAAGCCAATCAAGATGTGGTGATCTCGGCCGCAACGGCGGCAGGTAAAACAGAAGCTGCCTTTTTGCCCGCCATTTCAAAGATATTGGAAGTGCCTCCGCATAAGAGTATTGGCATTCTTTACGTCAGTCCCCTAAAGGCACTGATTAATGACCAGGCCAGACGTCTTGCCACGTTATCTGAAATAACCCACTTAAAAATTACCCCTTGGCACGGTGATGCGAGTCAAAGTGGGAAATTGGATTGCGCTCGCTCTCCTGAAGGTATTGTGCTCATTACACCGGAATCTTTGGAATCCATGCTCATGAAACCGGTGAGTTGGTGTCAAAAAGGATTTAAAAACGTACGTTACGTCATCATTGATGAGTTTCACTCCTTTGTCGGCACTGAGAGAGGCTGTCAATTACAGTCGTTGTTGCACCGATTGGACTTTATGCTTGATCGAAAGGTTCCTCGCATTGCGCTTTCAGCCACACTGGGCGACTTGGAGTCCGTGCATTCATTCCTGCGCCCCGAAGGCGATTTCCCTGGGGTTATTGTGAATTCAACTGCCGTGAAGTCATCTTTGCAATTGCAACTTCGTGCATACTCTGACATTGCACCGGATATTTCGATTGAGAGCCGTCCATCAGAAGACGATGTTCCAGTGGTCTTCTCTGACCTCTATCGGTGTACGCATGGACAATCCAACTTGATTTTCAGCAACAGTCGTTCGAAAACTGAAGAAATTGCCAATGCGCTTCGTCGTTGTTGCCAGATCCGTGAAATTGACAATGAATACTTTGCTCACCACGGACGGTTAGCCAAATCCATTCGCGAAAGTTTGGAAAGGCGACTTCAAGAGGGACAACTGCCAACGACCGCCGTCTGTACATCGACACTTGAAATGGGAATTGACATCGGTCACGTTGATTCCGTTGTTCAAATTAACGCGCCTAGTTCGGTGGCAAGTTTTCGTCAACGACTCGGTCGCTCCGGTCGTCGTGGTTCTGCAGCCTTGTGCCGATTATTTTTAATTGAACCCAATCAACAGCGTTTGACCCTTCAAGATCAGTTTCGATTGGGCATTTTTCAGTCCGTTGCCGTGATTAACTTAATGCTTCAAAAGTGGGCTGAACCCATGGATGACAGTCTTTATCACTTCTCAACGCTTGTTCAGCAGACACTTTCCACGATTGTGCACTACGGTTGTGCTGAACCCGTCGACCTTTACCGTGTCTTGTGCCATAAGGGAGCCTTTCAGAAGGTGACGCCCCAAATGTTTTCTGAACTCATCAAACAAATGGTGAAAGTCGGTCTATTGACGAAACTTTCAAAGACCTCGGTAACGATTGGTGATGTGGGTGAAAAAGTGGTGGGACATTATCAATTCTATGCTGCCTTTCCAACGCCTCAAGAATACGTCTTTAAGGGGCTTGGCAAAGTCATCGGCACGTTTCCCATTGATACGGCAGGCGGTTTAACCCAAGGCATGGAAATCATTATGGCAGGCAAAGAGTGGGCAATTGTTTCCATTAACCACCAAAAGCATGAAGTTGAAATGACGCCTACGAAACGAGGTTCAGTT
>USIM01000185.1 GCA_900554675.1 uncultured Sutterella sp. | reverse complement strand
TTGGAACTTCCGTAAAATATTGTAAAAAGTAGGGAAAGTCACGGGGGCTTTCCCTTTTTTTCTTCTATAAGATTGCAGTAACAAATTCTCTAATATTTACGAAAAATCATGCGTATCAGCACCTTATTTCTTTGTGCAACATTGGCGGGCTCGCTCGTGATGGTCTCGGGCTGTTCGGACCAAAAAAATTCAAATAAACGAACGGAGCTTGAAGTTGAAACCATGGTCGTGCAACCGCAATTGGCTTACCGTTGGGTTGAAACTTTCGGTCAAACCGAAGGGGCTCAAGAAGTTGAGGTGCGCGCTCAGGTCGGTGGCATTTTGCGTAAGCTCCATTTCACTGAAGGTGAAGCAGTGAAGGCCGGTCAAACTTTATTTGAAATTGAAACCGAGCCCTATGAGGCCGCACTTCGTCAAGCACAAGCTCAAACGCAACAAGCCAAAACCAATTTAAATAAGGCGCGTCGCGATGCCAAGCGCGCTCAAGAACTCATCAAAGTTCAAGCCATCAGCCGTCAAAACTATGACGATGCCATCAGTGAACTCGAAAATGCTAAGAGTTCATTAGCGCTTGCCAATGCAGTTCAAGTGAAAGCGGAGATTGATCTTTCGCACGCAAAAGTGCCCGCACCCGTTGATGGAATTGCCGGTAAGAGCGAAGTCAATATCGGTTCTTTGATTTCGTCCGGTACAACGCTTTTGACGAGTATCACACAGCCCTCTGACTTGCGTGTGACGTTTGCGGTAAGCGATCAAGATTTGGCTCAAGCTTCTTTAACGCGCGACTCTCAAGTGCAAGTGATGGTGCCGGGCAATAAAGAACCCAAGACCGCCAAACTTGACTTCATCAGTCAACAAGTCGATGCCGATCGAGGGACGGTACGTATGCGTGCCAAACTCGATCCCAACACGGGACTTTGGCCGGGTCAATACGTTGAAGTGCGTTTGATGGTCGGTACCATTAAAGACGCCTATGTTGTGCCTCAAGGCATTATTCGTCAAAAGTCAGACGGTACGTACGCTGTTTACGTGTTAGAAAACGGTATGGCGCGCGAACGTGAAGTTTTCGTCAGCCACTGGGAAGGTAAAGACTGGGTTTTAACCGGTGGTTTGAAGCCGGGGGATACCGTGATTACCAATCAGATTTTGCGCTTGCGTGACCGCACGCCCGTTAAAACCAAAAGCGAAGACATCGCTGCCCCTAAGGCACCTTAATGTGAAGGGGTAGAGCATGCTGTCTCAATTTTGTATTCGTCGCCCGATCTTTGCCACTGTCCTTTCTATTTTGATTGTGGTGGCGGGGCTTGTGGCCAGCCGAATTTTGCCGGTGTCTCAGTACCCGGATATTTCGCCTCCGAGCGTCTATATCTCTACGAGTTACGAAGGGGCTGATGCCAAGACCTTGGCGCGTACCATTGCGGCTCCGATCGAAGATCAACTCTCCGGTGTTGAAGGCCTTCAGTACTACACAACTTCCATTCGCTCTAATGGTGACGTTCGCATCAACTGTACCTTTGAAGTGGGTACCGATCCGAACGAAGCCATGTTGGAAATCAATAACCGTGTACGTTCGGCCGAGCGTCGATTACCTGAAACGGTTCGCCAAAACGGTGTCAATGTCAGAAAGCGTAGTGAAGAATCCCTTTTGATGGTGGTTTTAACGTCGCCCGATCATTCCATGGATCCTCGTCAAATGGCTGACTATGCGACTGTTAACATGGTTGACGACCTCAAGCGTATTCCGGGCGTGGGCGATGTGAGTGTCTTTGGTAACGTGCAAGGCGCCATGCGTTTGTGGCTCAACCCTGACAAGATGGCGATGCTAGGTGTGACGGTACACGATGTTGAAAATGCCGTGAACGTTCAAAACCGTCAATATGCTGCCGGTCGTATGGGTGCAGCGCCCACTGAAGATGACCAACAGCTCTTTTACACCATCACGACGCGCGGTCAGCTTTTAACGCCTGAGGAATTCGGCAACATCACCATACGCTCCAATGGTCCCGATGGCATTATCCGTGTCAAAGATATTGCTCGAGTCGAAGTGGGTAAGCGCAGTTATGACTCCTATAACCAACTCAACGGTTCGCCTTCCGTGACCGTTGGTGTGTACCTGCAAACAGGTGCAAACGCCATGAGTACGGCCACGTTGGTGAAGGCAGAACTCGCGCGTTTGGTGGAGCGTTTCCCCGAAGGACGCCTGACACATGAAATCACGGACGATACAACGGTCTTTATTTCCGCTTCTTTAGGTGAAGTGGTGAAGACTTTGTTAGAGGCCGGCTTATTGGTGCTCGTGGTGGTCTACGTCTTTTTGCAAAACTGGCGTGCCACATTGATTCCGATGATTGCCGTTCCCGTGTCTTTGATTGGGACCATGGTGGGGCTTTGGGCGTTTGGTTTCTCGATTAATACACTGACGCTTTTTGCCATGACGTTGGCAATCGGTATTGTGGTGGACGATGCAATCGTTGTGCTGGAAAACGTCGAACGTATCATGGTCTCTGAAGGCTTAAGTGCAAGAGCTGCGTCGAAAAAAGCCATGAAAGAAGTCTCCGGCGCATTGGTGGCCATCGTTTTAGTGCTTTCATCGGTCTTTGTTCCGGTTGCTTT
>USIM01000184.1 GCA_900554675.1 uncultured Sutterella sp. | reverse complement strand
GTTTTTTCGGCCATCTCTTCAATACTCATCGCCTGCTCAGCTTGACCTAATAAGGAGAGAATTCCGCAATCTCTGGCCGCCACCGTGGCTTGGAAAATAAAGGGGGCAAAGGCAATCTTTTGTGCGTTTTCGTAGGCTTTTAAGAGCTCGCTGTGACGTTTATTCCGTTGCATAACTACCAATTCTCCAAAAGGGTTTCCGTTAAAAAGGTGACGGTCGGTTTTTCCGGGTTGGTTCCTAGGGCGCTCACGACAACTTTGGCGTCCACTCCTTTGACCACTTTGACCGTGGAGGTTAAAGTGTCGGTCGGAGTGGAGTGGGCCAACTTGTATCGACACTCTGTCAATCCCCAATAACAGTAAAAAGTCAGCAAGGGGTCTTCTGCGTCTCGAATGTCTTTTTGCACTACCTCATTAAAGGCGATCTCGCTGAGCGACTCCCAAGCTCGCGGTTTAGCTAATTCGATATCCACTCCTAAGTGATGATCAATGTCGTAACCGACACAAACCCAGTGGTCGGAGTGCGACAAACTCGTAAAGATTTGATGCTCGCCAAAGGCGATGGCGGGGTGTGGTTGATTTTTTGGGAGGTCTCCCACGACATCTTTGCCCGTCAAGCGCTTTATAAGGCCGTTATAGAGCACGCGAGACCAAAAGTATTGGTCTGCCCGTCCGCGGTGATGAAAGGTGTTTAAACGCGCATTTTGAGCCTCGTTGAGCATCGACCGGAGTCGATCACAAGAGGCGTTTTGAAAATTAGCGACGAATAAATGCATTCCTATTCCTCAAACCGTTTAAAAACCAATGACGTATTGATGCCACCAAAGGCAAAATTGTTGCTCATGATGTATTGGCATTGGATTTCGCGACCCTCGCCTTGGATGTAGTCCAATTGGCCGCAATCGGGATCGGGTTCCTGAAGGTTAATGGTGGGGGCAAACCAATTGGCTTGCATCATTTCGATGCTCATCCATGCTTCAAGCGCACCGCACGCGCCTAACGTGTGGCCCATGTAACTTTTCAAAGTAGAGACGGGGACGCGTTGGCCGAACACTTTTTCCATGGCCAAGGATTCCGCACGGTCACCTTGAATGGTTGCGGTACCGTGACTGTTGACGTAACCGATGGCATCGGCCGTGATACCGGCGTCTTTTAGCGCCAATTGCATCACCTTGGCCATACGGGCGTCATCAGGATTGGTGATGTGTTTGCCGTCAGAATTTGTGGCAAATCCCACCACTTCCGCGTAAATCGTGGCACCTCGCTCAAGTGCGCTCTCTAAGCTTTCCAAAATGAGGGTCCCCGCTCCTTCGCCCAAGACCAAACCGTCACGGTTTTTATCGTAGGGTTTGGGAGACAATTCAGGCGCCTGGTTAAAGCCCGTGGACGTTGCATAAAGCGTATCGAAAATAGCGGTGTTGGCAGCGCTCATCTCTTCACAGCCCCCGGCAATCATCGCGCGTTGGTGACCGTTTTTAATGGCTTCATAAGCGTAGCCAATGGCTTGGCTCGAGGACGTGCAGGCGCTTGAGGTGGTAATGATGCGACCGGTAATCGAGAAAAAGACGCCGATGTTAACCGCTGCCGTATGTGACATAAAGCGCACGTAGGTAGTGGCGTTTAGGCCTTGCGTGGAGAGGTTTGCAGCAAGAGAAGCAATTTCAAAAACCGCATGCGGGTCACCTGCGCAAGAGCCGTAGGCAATGCCCATGTCGCCATCGTGAATCCAATCGGCGTTCGTCAATCCCGCATCCTTTAAGGCCCACTCGGTTGCCAAGCACGCCATGATCGAGTTTCTTGACATGCTGCGCGTTGTGCGACGGTTGTAGCGATCGGCAGGCGCTTCAAAGGCACAGGCAGGTGCCGCAAGGATGGAATTGAGCCCTTTGATTTCAGACCAATCCTCCATGCGTTTTACGGCATTGGTGTAGGAATGAAGTTTTTTAGAGACCGTTTCCCAATCATTACCTAAGGGGGAAATCCCGGCCATGCCGGTGACAACAACTCGATGACTCATCCGTGGAGTCCTCCATCAATTTCTAGAACTGTGCGCGTGATGTAAGAGGCTTTGTCGCTAACTAAAAACGCAATGGCATGAGCCACATCATCGGCCGTTCCCATACGCTTCATGGGGATTAAGGGCAGGGCATGCTCAAGAACAAAGTCTTCAATCATGTCAGTTTCAATTAAACCGGGGGCAACGGCGTTTACCGTAATTTTTCGACTGGCCAATTCCAACGCAAGCGCTTTAACGGCGCCAATGAGGCCAGCCTTGGCGGCAGAATAATTGACTTGACCTCGATTGCCCATGACGCCCGAGATCGAACTTACCGCCACAATGCGCCCGCCTCGTCGCGTTTTCACCATCGGCATAACCAAGGGCTGAACAACGTTATAAAAACTATCCAAATTGGTTCTTAAAACACGATCCCAAGACTCAGGTGTCATGCCGGCAAAGGTCACATCATCGGTGATGCCGGCATTGACAACAATGCCCCAATACATACCGTTTTCTTCAATGTCGGCAAGAAGCTTTTGTTGCGTTTGTTCTCGATCGGTGACATCAAAGGTTAATGCGCGAACATTAACCCCCAACGCTTTCACGTCTTCAAGCGTTTGGCTTAAAGCCTCAGAAGGTGTGCGACCGTGCAAAACAATGTCATAACCCTCGCGAG
>USIM01000183.1 GCA_900554675.1 uncultured Sutterella sp. | reverse complement strand
GGACTCGAACCCACGACAACCGGAATCACAATCCGGGACTCTACCAACTGAGCTATTCCCACCACTAAATTTTTGGCCCGCCCGACAGGATTCGAACCTGTGACCCTCGGCTTAGAAGGCCGATGCTCTATCCAACTGAGCTACGGGCGGTTTGAATCTTTCAGGGCTATGGTCGGGGCGAAGGGATTCGAACCCCCGACATTCTGCTCCCAAAGCAGACGCGCTACCGGACTGCGCTACGCCCCGTCAAAAGCGCGAGTCGTCATTATGCAGACTTTTTTAAGAAATTGCAAATCCCGTCATTCAAAATTTCTTTCAATTTTTTAAAGGTACTACTTAGGCTTTGATTTGAAAAGCAAATGAGTGTAACGGAGCATTTTTTTTGAAAACGCACAAAATCCGCTCTCTGTACAATAAAGCCATTGTTTTTATTGCAGAGGTTTTTTTTATGAAATGGCAGTGTGGTGACAGGGCTTTAGAGTTGTCTCGCCCTCTCATTATGGGGATTTTGAACGTAACGCCTGACTCTTTTTCCGATGGTGGCGAGCATGACGGTTTTGCTGCCGCCATAGCGCACGCAGACAAAATTATCGATATCGGTGGCGAATCAACGCGACCGGGGGCTGCAGACGTTGCAGAAGACGAGGAAATTCGTCGAGTGGTGCCTGTGGTCAAGGCCTTGGTTGAAAAGGGCTACATCATTTCTGTTGATACGAGTAAAGCCCGCGTGATGCGAGAAGCGATTAAGGCCGGTGCCCATATCATTAATGACATTCGTGCTCTACGAGAGCCGGGGGCCCTAGAAGCGGTAGCAGAATCAAACGTTGGCGTGTGCTTGATGCACATGCAGGGGCAACCCCGAACGATGCAAGTGGCGCCTCACTATGACGACTTGATTGCTGAAGTGGAAGCGTTTTTATTAGAGCGAGCCCAAGTGTGTGAAGAGGCGGGGATTGACCGCAGTCGTATTTGTTTGGACTATGGTTTTGGGTTTGGGAAGACCGTTGAACAAAACTTTAAACTTTTAGCCAACACCGATCATTTTGTCCGCTTGCCTTATCCTCACTTAGTGGGCTTGTCTCGTAAATCGAGTTTGGGTGCAGTGACGGGACGAGAAACGAAGGATCGAATGGTGGCTTCGGTGACGGGAGCGTTGCTTGCCGCACAGGGTGGCGCACAAATTATTCGGGTGCATGATGTTGCAGCCACCAGAGATGCGTTTACAATTTGGCATAGTACGATTAACGCAAAATAACGATCAAGGTGAATTCTTATGAGTCGTAAATATTTCGGTACCGACGGTGTTCGTGGTCTTGTGGGCGAGTTTCCTATTACGCCTGATTTTGTCATGAAGTTGGGTCAGGCAGCCGGTCGCGTTTTGAAACGCCATATGCAAGGTCATCGCCGTGTCCGTGTCGTCATTGGTAAAGACACGCGTGTTTCAGGTTACATGTTAGAAGCCGCCTTGCAAGCCGGCTTTTCGAGCTCCGGCGTTGATGTCGTTTTGTGTGGTCCGATTCCGACACCAGCCATTGCTTATTTAACGCGTGCACAACGCGCTGATGCTGGTGTTGTTATCAGTGCCAGTCACAACCCGTATCACGACAATGGCATTAAGTTTTTTAGCGAATCCGGTACCAAATTCCCCGATGAAGTGGAATTGGAAATCGAAGAAGAGTTGGATAAAGGTTTTTCTTGCGTTGAAAGTAAGGATTTGGGCAAAGCTTGGCGCTTGGAAGATGCTGCGGGTCGCTACATTGAATTTTGTAAATCCACGATTGACAACAATGTGGACTTAAAAGGTTTACGTATTTTGGTCGATTGCGCCAATGGCGCAGCTTATCACGTCGCACCTGCGGTCTATCACGAGTTAGGCGCCGATGTTTTTACCGTGGGTGAACATCCCGACGGTTTTAACATCAATGACGGCGTGGGTGCAACGCACACGGAAAACCTCTCCAAGAAGGTTTTTGAGCACGGCTGCGATGTCGGTATTGCCTTAGATGGTGACGCTGACCGCTTAATCATGGCCGATGCTCATGGTCACGTCTATAACGGTGACGAACTTCTTTACGTGATGGTGCGTGACCGTATGTTGCGTGAAGACGTCAAGGGCGCCGTGGGCACCTTAATGACGAACTACGCCCTCGAAAAGCGCTTCGCGGAATTGGGTGTGGAGTTTGTTCGCGCAAAGGTGGGCGATCGCTATGTGTTGGAACAATTAAAGGCTCGTGAAGGTTGGATTTTCGGGGGTGAAAGTTCCGGTCACTTGTTGGTCTTGGATTGCCAAACGACAGGCGACGGGATTGTGAGTAGCCTTCAAGTGTTGGCTGCCATGCGTCGTCAAAACAAGTCCTTGGCAGAATTGACCGCTGACATTACTTTGATGCCGCAAGTGTTGATCAACAAACGCATTGAAAAGGGCTTTGATTGGAAGGCTCATCAACCGATGATTGATGCTGTTAAGGAAGCTGAAGATAAATTGACGGGACGTGGCCGCGTTTTGATTCGCCCGTCGGGCACGGAACCTTTGTTGCGCATTATGGTGGAAGCCGATGATAAGGCATTGGCTCAAACGTTAGCGCAAAAGATTGCTGATACGCTTTAATCGGTTTGTCAGATAACACGAAGGCCTGCATTTGCAGGCCTTCGGCGTTTCTAGGGTAGAAGTAAAGAGATAAGGGGAGGCGCAATCAT
>USIM01000182.1 GCA_900554675.1 uncultured Sutterella sp. | reverse complement strand
GGCCCGTTTTGAACGAGCCGTTTTGACAAAAGTCGTTTTACTTAACGCATTGCAAAATTAATCGTGAAAGCAGTGGCAATCAAAACCGTAATAACAGTTAATTCACGTGCTCTACCGGTGAAGAGCTTTAACAATACGTAGCTGATAAAGCCCAAACCAAAGCCCGTGGCAACGTTAAAGGTCAAGGGCATGGTAAGAATCGTTAAGAAGGCAGGCATGCCGGTCGTGAAGTCATCAAAGTGAATATGCACGACCGATTGCATCATCAAAGCACCAACAACAATCAAAGCTGCAGCGGTGGCATAACTTGGAACGATGTGAACCAAAGGCAAAGCAAGTAAACAAGCCAAGAACAAAATCGCCGTCACGAAGGGAACCATACCGGTGCGGCCCCCTTCAGAGATAGCGGTCGCGCTTTCAACGAAGCTTGTGCAAGTCGGCGTGCCGATGAGGCCGGCACTCATCGTTGCAACAGAGTCAGATAAAAGGGCTCGATTGAGACCTTCAATGTGACCGGTCTTCATGTCCATCATGCGAGCACGTTGACTCAAGCCGATTAAAGTGCCCATGTTGTCAAACAAGTCCACCATGGTCAACGTAAAGACAATGGTGACGATACCGTATTGAAAGACTGACTGAAAATCCAACGCCAAAAAGGTTTCCGTTGGCACAAAGGTCTTAGGCAACGGGATGCTGGAGAAGTCCGGCAATGGACTGGCCCCGACCGCCATACCGGCAATGGTGGTAACGATAATGCCGATAATCATGGCCCCACGAACTTTGCGAACCATTAAGGCTGCAATGATCAAAGCGCCACACCCGGCTAACAAGGGCTCCCAACTTTTTAAACCACCGAAAGCAACAAACGTGGACGGATTAGCAACGATGATCCCAGCGCTTTGCATGCCAATGAACGAAATGTAGCAACCCAAGCCCACAACGATGGCGTATTTAATATCAAGGGGTACGGCCTGAATGATCATTTCTCGAATTCGAGTAACGGTCAAGAGCAAGAAGATGACGCCGGAGATAAAGACTGCGGCAAGTCCCGCTTGCCAAGTCAACCCCATTGGGCCACAGACGTAGTAGGCAAAAAAGGCGCAGATCCCCAAGCCCGGGGCCACAATTACGGGGAAGTTGGCATAAAAGGCCATGATGAAGCAGCTTAATGCCGTTGCCCAAATTACAGCAACAGTGGCAGCTTCTTTTGGCATGCCTGCGTCAGAGAGCATGGCGGGGACTACGAAGAGGACGTAGCACACGGTAATAAAGCCCGTGATGCCTGCCATTAATTCTTTTTTAAAGGTAGTGTTCTTCTCTTCAAACTTGAAGATTTTGGCAAGAAACTCCATGGAGAACTCCATATTGATTATTTTTTTACGCCCCAATGATAAAGGAAATTGCCTAGGGAAACTGCTCTTTTGCCTCTGAACGCCAGAAAGTTACAATAAATAGATTGCTGTATTTTTTGTCCACAGAGGTGACGTATGCAAAATTTTGTTTTCCAAAACCCGACAAAGCTTGTGTTTGGTCGCGGTCAAATTGCTCTTTTATCTGATTTGATTGACAAGTCTCGTAAGGTTCTTTTGATGTTTGGCGGTGGAAGCGTTAAGCGAAACGGTGTTTACGATCAAGTTAAAGCCGCATTGAAAGATCACCAAACGGTGGAATTTTGGGGTATTGAACCCAATCCTAAAGTGGAAACGTTACGTAAAGCCGTGGCATTGGGGTTAGAAGAAAAGGTGGATTTGATTTTGGCCGTGGGTGGTGGTTCTGTTTTGGATGGCACAAAACTCATTGCCGCCGGTATTGCCATGCCGGAAACGGATCCTTGGGCCATTGTTAAGACGGGGAACGCCGCTAAGCAAATTCCCTTCGCAAGCGTTATGACGCTACCGGCAACGGGTTCTGAAATGAATAATGGTGCCGTGATTTCTTCTTTGGAAACGACCGAGAAGTTCGCGTTCCGTGGCGCTTACCCAGAATTTTCCATTTTGGATCCTGAAGCCACTTACTCATTGCCGGCTAAACAAATTGCCAATGGTTTAGCAGACATCGTGGTGCACTGCTTTGAACAATACATGACGACGCCGGGTCAAAGTCGCGTGCTCGATCGTTGGGCCGAAGGCGTGATTGCCACCGTTATGGAAATTGCTCCCATGATTCGTGAAAACCAAACGGACTATGCCGTGATGAGTGACTATATGTATAGCGCTACCATGGCATTGAATAACTTCATCCGCATGGGCGTTACGCAAGACTGGTCCACGCACCAAATCGGTCATGAGTTGACGGCTCTTCATGGGGTTGATCACGGTGAATCTTTAGCGATTGTTTATCCGGGTACCGCTCAAGTGTTGCGAGAACAAAAGAAAGCCAAGTTGTTGCAGTTCGGTGAACGCGTCTTGGGCGTGAAAGGTGGCACTGAAGACGAACGCATTGACGAGACGATTAACCGCATTGAAGGTTTCTTTAAGTCGCTGGGGTTGGCAACGCGCTTGTCTGAAAAGGGTATTGGAATGGAGACGATTGATCTCATTCAAAAGCGCTTTAACGAGCGTGGCGTTCACTTAGGTGAAGCGCAAAATGTGACGGGTGATGTGGCTCGAGAAATTCTCTTGAAGCGCCTATAAATTAACTCGATATTTGAGGCTTCGTGCATAAGTGTGGGTAAAACCGAGGGTGTTGAGCCTTCTCGAAGCC
>USIM01000181.1 GCA_900554675.1 uncultured Sutterella sp. | reverse complement strand
AAATACTAATGGTCTGATTCCAGATACATTAATTGCTAACTAAAGGACCTGGCCTAAATGCATAAATATTGCTTTTACTTAATAATTCCCTTTTTAGTGGCCGGTTGCAGTCAAGGCTTTAACGATCCCTTGTACGATGCCCCGATCGGTCAACGTGTCACGTGTTCAGCCTTAAAGCCCTTGCAAAGCCAAGAGGCTTTAAGCACGGTTCCCATGAATTGTCCCGACATCAATGTTTCGGCCTCTTTAAATGAATTGCGTGATGCTGGCTGGCGCTTGGAGACCATTAACTTGGGAGCTGAAGCCAAAGTGGGCGACACGATGGCAAGCGAAGTGGACGTTGTTGTTCGAAAGATTTATTAAGGAAAGACGATGAGTGATTCGGTTTTAGAGGCATTGCGAACCAAGCTTCAAGAAAAGGGCTGCAATGCCTTTTTTATTTCTTTGTGCGATCCGCATCTATCGGAATACATCCCGAATCACTACCAATTCATTCAACCCCTTGCGGGCTTCACTGGCTCAAACGCCACCGTCGTTGTCACGATGGAAGAAGCCCTTCTTTGGACCGATTCTCGCTATTGGGAACAAGCCACAGATGAACTTTTTGAGGGCTTTACCCTTATGCGTGATGGCGATCCTGAGTGCGTAAAAGTTGTTGATTGGCTAACCGCCAAAAATAAAACGACACCTTTAACGCTTGCAGCACCCTTAAGTTCTCTGAGTTCAGTGCGCTATAAAGAACTTCTTGAAGCCGTTCATTTGGTGGTTGATTTTGAAAATACCGAGATTGACGATTTGTGGATTAATCGCCCGGCCTTGGTCTTTAATCCCCCGTTTATCCATCACGCAAGCTCCGTTTCTTCTAAAGATAAACTTCAACGCTTGCGTGAGTATTTAAATGATCAAAACCTTAACGGCAGTCTTTTATTAACACGTCTTGATGACATTGCTTGGATCACGAACCTTCGAGGCTCTGACATTGACTTTAATCCGGTCTTTTTAGGCTGGGCTTTGGTTGGTCGTGACCGTGCGACCTTGTTTGTGAATGTCGAACATTTATCAGTTGAAGTAAAACATCACTTAAAGGCAAACGGTTGGGACGTCTTGCCGTATGACGCGTTGGAAATGGTCTTGGGCGGTGAAGCTCAAATCTTGGTGAAAACCACTGACCTCAACGCGCGTCTTTATCAAAAGTTTGAAACGAAGATCCGTGATATCAAACACCCTGTTGCCCTTTGGAAGTCCATTAAAACTAAGGACGAAATTGAAGGGCTAAAGGCCGTCATGATTGAAGACGGCCGTGCGTTGGAGCTTTTCATTGAAGAAGTTAAAGACCGATTAGCCACCGGTGAAACCCTCACTGAAAACGATGCCGTTGATATTCTTCATAAGTATCGCAGTCAAATTCCGGGGTTTATTGGTGAGAGTTTCGGCACCATTGCAGCAGTCAACGCCCACGCAGCACTCCCCCACTATGAACCGGTTCCGGGGGCAGGTGCGCCTATTGTTCCACCCTGCGTTTTGTTGGTGGATTCCGGTGCTCACTACGATCGTGGCACGACGGATACCACGCGTACGTGGTTCTTGGGCGACGTGAAGGATTTTGATCCAGAGTTATTAAAGCAATTAAAAACCGATTATCAAGCGGTCTATCAGGGGATGAGTGATCTCATGAATGCCAAATTTGAACCCGGCACACGTGGGGTTGATTTGGATGCGATTGCACGTCGCCCCATTGAAGCCATTGGTGCGAATTACGGTCATGGGACGGGGCACGGCATTGGTTTGACGTTAAACGTCCATGAAACGCCGCCAAATATCTCTCCGCGTCAGTCCGAAGGATCGATGACACCCTTTGCGCCAGGGATGATTGTGAGCGATGAACCGGGGATTTATCGCCCAGGGCTTTGGGGGATTCGTATTGAGAATATGCTTTTGTGTGTGGACAAAGGCAATGGGAAGTTGGGGTTTGAGTGTTTGACTAAGTGTGGAATTGAGAAAATATTAGTTGAACCATAAAAATAAAAAGCGACAAAAATTACTCTCAATTTTCATCGCTTTTTGTTGTGATTAACTTTTTATGGACTAGTTATCACGTTTAGCTTTACATCTGTCGTATCAGAAATATAGCTGTAAGCTGAGCCTAAAACTATTAGCTGATTTTTAGAAACATTTTTTTTACTGATAGCTGGTTGAATAATTGTAATTCCATACGAATACCTAAAAAATCCCTTTGCTTGTGAATAAGACAAAATATTATTGAGATCGCCTTTCTCAAAACGAGAAGGTAGCTTATTTTCAATTCTCTTCGTCTCACGTTGTCTTATATGATTGAGCAATTTTGCTGGATCACGACACCATTGCGTACTTTTTACTGCTTGCCCTGCCACTTCATACACATCTGAGATTCGTGCACCAGGTTGATTGCCTTTTGTGCAATATTTACAATGATAAAAATCAACTTTCAAAGTATCGTTTGGCATTTCTTTGATTGCTACAATATCTGCGATCTCACCCGCACCATCATCATCAAAAACAACATCATAGTCATCTTTTATCCGCTGAATAGCTGAAAATTGAATTGAGTTTGTCTTCTTCTCTATTGTTTGTGATTCTACAGATAAGTCAACACCTGTCCAATCCCATGGATTAAGTCTTTCTTCTTCAATCGTAAATGCCTCCCCAGACTCAAGATAATAACGGGTAGCTCCATCAATGAAAGACGTATCTAG
>USIM01000180.1 GCA_900554675.1 uncultured Sutterella sp. | reverse complement strand
TCTTAATAAAATCAGTCAAACTTTCTGATTATCGTTTTAAAATAAAGATAGATTTTCACGTCTTACCGTGTAATTTTTACAATTTTAGGGAAAGTACTAATGGATCAATTGCTTAATCGAAAGCGATTTCACCTCGAGGTTTGGGAATTATTGTTCCGCGTCATTGAAGAACAGTCCCTTGCACGCGTGGCAGATCAACGAGGATTGGATCGAACACAAGTCTCGCGCTTGATTAAAGCGCTTGAAAGTGACGTGGGCCACGAATTACTCATTCGCAACGGCCCCACTATTGCTCCAACCCAATTTGCCCTGCAAGCCAGAGACAAACTGCTGCCCATTTGGGAAGAGTTCAATCAATCCCTATTAACACTCTCGACCAAGGGCGAACAAGATAGCGGCATCATCCGATTCGGGGCCAGACCCGGCTTCATGCAATCGCAAATTCTTCCAATCTTGGGCGAATTTCAACAAAAGTACCCGCACATCACGTTCGATATCATCGCCGACGATGATCCTCGTACCTACATGCGCGGACAAACCGATGTCATGTTCTATTACGGTCCCGTGAATAACCCCAATCTCATTGAAAATTGGGTTTCTCGTTCCGTTTTCATCCCCTGTGCTTCCCCCGAGTACGTGAAAAATCACGGGATGCCCAAGACGCCAGAGGATCTTCGCTCACACTTTGGCATCGTGTACACGGGACGCCATCGCCGTCAGGAAAAAGTGCTGGAATTAGCCGGTGACCGTCGAACCTATGAGTGGCACTCTACCTTGCGTGTTAATAGCATGAAGGCCGTTAAAGAAGCAGCGCTTGCCGGTGCCGGCATTATTGCTGACATCCCAATGCACCATTGCTATAAAGAATTAATGAGCGGAGAATTAATCCCCGTTTTAAATGGTTGGCACGCCCCTAACTTGGACTACTACATCGCCTCGACGCTTGAAGCGACAAAGTTAAAACGCGTTCAAATTTTCATTGAATGGTACGTGCAGAAACGACGTGAGATTGAAACGGAACGAAAACGCATTTTGCAGCAGCAATACAACGTTCCCATTTAAACCAAAGGCTCTGAAATCTTTCGACTCAGAGCCTTTCGTTTAGAAAGAGTTGCCGTTTAGGGAATCACACCCAACGAAATGACCGACGTCACCAAGGTGATCACGATAATGGAGATGATGTTAAGCCAGAAACCCGCACGGATCATCTCTGCAATACGGATACGACCCGTCCCAAAGATGATGGCATTCGGGGGCGTACCCACCGGCATCATGAAGGCCATTGAGGCACCCAACGTCGTGCAGATCAACAAGGATTCCGGATGCATATTGATGGACTCTGCAATTGCGGCCACCAAAGGCATCATCGTTGCGGCCAAAGCCGTGTTGGACGTAAATTCAGAGGCAAAGACGGCCAACGTCGTAATACCGCCGGCAACGGCCATATCGGGCAAACCGGCAAAAGCGATCGCTGCCGACCCCACAACGCTAGCCATACCCGTCGTTTGAATGGCGTGCGCCATCGTCAAACCACCACCGAAGAGCAAAAGCACGTCCCAAGCCACGGCTTCAGAAGCACTTGACCAATCCAATGCGTGCACGCCGTGCTTAATATCAACCGGGATGATGAACAAAATAATGCCCGCACCCATAGCGATCACGGTGTCGCTCAAGTCTTTAAAGGGACGAATACCATCGACTTCAAAACCACGAATCAAAGGACCAAAGCACCACAAAGCTGCAGCCGTCACAAAGACCGTCAACACAATCTTTTCACCTTTGCTCAAAGGTCCTAAACGAGAGATTTCATTTTTGACCCATTCTTTGCCGCCAGGCAATTCCGAGATTTGTTCACGGAACAAGAACTTGGTCATCATGAAGTAAGTGCTAGCCATCAAAATGCCAACAATCGGAATCGAAACCTTCATCCATTCCAAAAAGTTCACATTCACGCCATACATTTGTTCAACAAAGCGAACAAAAATCCCGTTAGGCGGCGTACCGATCAACGTTAAAACACCACCCAAACTTGCGCCGTAAGCGATGGACAACAAGACGCTAACGCCAAAGTTGTGCTCTCGCTTATCAATCGGTTCATCACCACGCGTATTGCGAACCACACCTAAAATTGCCAAAGCGATCGGCACCATCATGGCAGCCGTGGCCGTGTTACTGACCCATGCGGACAAAAAGCCCGTTGCGACCAACAAACCTAAAATAATTTGTTGGGGCTTTGTCCCAAACACACGAATCGTCAACAAAGCGATACGACGGTCTAAGTGCCAACGAGCGATACCGGCAGCAATCAAAAAGCCACCCATAAAGAGGAAAATCGTGCTGTTAGCATAATTTTTGAGCGTTTCAGACGGGCTCAAAACACCAAAAAGCGGGAAAAGCACAATGGGCAACAAAGACGTAACAGCAATCGGCACGGCCTCGGTAAACCACCACGTAGCCATCCACAAAACGATCCCTGCGCAGGCGCGACCGGCATGGCTAAATTCCACCGTTTGACCAGCCGTATTTTGGTACGATTCAGGAAGAATAAAGTACAGGACCAAAGCCAAAAGTGGCCCAATAATAAGAGGTATGATCTTGGACTTGTTACTTAACGCACCAATTTCAATACTGGATTCATGATGAAGCATGGAACTTCTCCTTTCAATCTCGCCAATGCGAGTGGGGTCTAAACAACTCCTAGATCGGAAGAGCACACGTCTGAACTCCAGTCACCGTACGATCTCGT
>USIM01000179.1 GCA_900554675.1 uncultured Sutterella sp. | reverse complement strand
AAAAGCGCAACGCATTTCGACCGTCGTTGCCACAGACTTTGGTGCATAACGCGGGATCGAGCGCCTTAATGTCTAAAAGCACAAGGTCGGTATAGTCGAGAACTTCCAACGCCGCTTCTTTAATGACAACGCCACAGGTATCTAATGCCGTATGTATCCCGTTTTCCTTACAAAGCTTAAAGTACTCACGGCAAAATTCCGGTTGCATCAGAGGTTCGCCCCCGGTGAGCGTAACGCCACCGTTAGCGATAAAGCTTTTGTATTTTAGAACTTCTTCTAAAAGCTCTTGCGGGGTTAAACGGTACTTCCCTTCACGCTTCATTTCCCAAGTATCGGGATTGTGACAATACAAGCATCTCAGAGGACAGCCTTGCATAAAGGTCACAAAGCGAATTCCGGGACCGTCAACGGTCCCGAAACTCTCTAATGAATGGATGTTACCGATAATCGGTTTGTCCATTGTTTAATCTTATAAAGAATGGTTGATCGTACGAGAGATCACATCCAATTGTTGTTCACGCGTCAACTTCACGAAGTTCACGGCGTAGCCAGAGACGCGGATCGTCAATTGCGGATAAAGCTCCGGATGCTCCATCGCGTCAATCAACAAGTCGCGGTCAAAGACGTTGACGTTTAAGTGTTGACCACCCTTGGGTGTGAAGTAACCATTCAAAAGGCCGACCAAGTTGGCCACTTGAATGTCACGTTCCTTACCCAACGTTGCCGGAGAGATACCGAACGTAAAGGAGATACCGTCATGAGCATCTTCAAAGGGTAACTTCGCCACAGAAGCCAAGGCTGCCACGGCACCCTTTTGGTCACGACCGTTCATCGGGTTAGCACCCGGGGCAAAAGGCGTACCGCCTTCGCGACCGTCAGGGGTGGAACCCGTCTTCTTACCGTAAACCACGTTACTCGTAATCGTTAAGATCGATTGCGTGGGAACGGCATGACGATAGGTCGTGTGTTGACGCAAGTAGTTCATAAACTTATTGGTAATTTCAACCGCCACGGCATCAGTCTTGTCGTCGTTGTTACCGAAGGGCACGTAGTCGCCTTCGCGTTCAAAGCCAACGGCCAAACCACGTTCGTCACGAATCACCTTAACCTTGCAATCACGGATGGCCACCAAAGAGTCCGTCACGATGGAAAGGCCGGCAATACCCGTTGCGAAGATGCGTTCAACGTCACCATCGTGCAAAGCCAATTCATAGGCTTCGTAGCAGTACTTATCGTGCATGTAGTGGATGATCTTCAAGGCGTTGGAGTAAACGCCAGCCAACCAGCTCATCATTTGTTCGTACTTTTCCATCACTTCGTTGTAGTCGAGGTACTCGGAAGTAATGGCTTCAAACTTCGGAGCCACTTGTTCACCCGTGCGTTCATCGCGACCGCCGTTGATTGCGTAAAGCAATGCCTTGGCAAGGTTGGCGCGAGCGCCGAAGAACTGCATTTGCTTACCGATCTTCATCGGGGAGACGCAGCATGCGATACCGTAGTCGTCACCGAAATCAACACGCATCAAGTCATCGTTTTCGTATTGGATGGCAGAGGTGTCAATCGAAACCTTAGCGCAGAACTTCTTCCAGTTTTCCGGCAACTTATCCGCCCAAAGAATTGTCAAGTTGGGTTCGGGGGCCGGGCCCAAGTTGTAGAGCGTGTGCAAGTAACGGAAACTATTTTTCGTCACTAACGTACGGCCGTCGGTGCCCATACCGCCCAAGGATTCCGTCACCCAAACCGGGTCGCCGGAGAAAAGGTCGTTGTATTCGGGCGTGCGCAAGAAGCGGACGATACGAAGCTTGATGATCATTTGATCAATCAATTCTTGTGCTTCGGCTTCCGTCAAAACACCGGCCTTCAAGTCACGTTCGATGTAAATATCCAAGAACGTCGACGTACGACCGATGGACATTGCGGCACCGTCTTGATCCTTCACAGCGGCCAAGTAGGCGAGGTAGACAAATTGCACGGCTTCGCGAGCATTTTGAGCAGGACGCGTGACGTCAAAGCCGTAACCAGCGCACATGACTTCGAAGTCCTTCAAAGCCTTGATTTGTTCGGTTAATTCTTCACGAAGGCGAATCACGTCTTCGGTCATTTCACGGTTTTGCAAACGCTTTTGGAAAATCTTACGATCTTCAATCAAAGCAGCCGTACCGTAAAGAGCCACACGACGGTAGTCGCCGATAATACGACCGCGGCCGTAAGCATCTGGCAAACCCGTGATGATGTGAGCGTGACGGCACTTACGGATGTCTTCCGTGTAGGCAGAGAACACACCTTCGTTGTGCGTCTTACGATACTTCGTGAAGATTTCCTTCGTGAGGGGATCGAGCTCATAGCCATAGGCCTTGAGGCTGTTTTCCACCATGCGAATACCGCCGCGCGGGAAAATGCCGCGCTTTAAGGGGGCATCGGTTTGCAAACCGACGATTACTTCGTTGTCGCGGTCAATGTAACCCGGACCATAAGTCGTGATCGTTTGGGGAAGCTTCGTTTCCGTGTCGTAAACGCCACGTTCACGTTCTTCTTTAAACATTTCGGTGAGCTTATCCCTAACCTTCTTCGTCTTTTCAGAAGAGGAGGCGAGGAACGACTCATCACCCTCGTAAGGGGTGTAGTTATTTTGGATGAAATCACGGACGTTGATTTCATGCTTCCAGGCATCACCCTTGAAGCCAGCCCAACTTTCGTTGTGTAAATTCAACATGGCAATTTACCTATAAAAATCTAAATAAAAATAAGAAAA
>USIM01000178.1 GCA_900554675.1 uncultured Sutterella sp. | reverse complement strand
AAGCTTATTAGCGATTGAATTAAAGGCTGAGCGGTTAATCATTGCAACGGATGTTGATGGCGTTTACGAGGATTGGGGCAAGTCCAATCAAAAGCGCATTGAGTGCATCCGTGCAGAAGAATTATTAAAGGGGACGTGGGCACCAGGCTCCATGGGCCCGAAAGTCAAAGCCGCTTGCCAGTACGTCTTAAAAACCAAAAAAATAGCCACCATTGGGGCGCTTCATGAGATTGAAGCTATGGTGGCCGGTCAGAAAGGAACTGAAATTGATCCTTAACTCAAATCAAAGGCATCGATAAGCGCGACCGATATTGGTGATGTTTTCTAACGAATTGTCATCATCGGTGCTATTAAACGAATCTGTAATCAAAACAACATTGGCGCCAAGCTTGGCTGCTTCGTTTCTTAAATCATTACGAGCCCCTAAGGCAAGATTTTTATTGGGCGTCCAGTTGCCCGTAATCCAATTGCCTTGAGAACCAGCCACTTCACCGACAAACTCGCAACGGCCTGCGTATTCTTGCGGCATGCTCTGAACGATGACGACTTGCTGACCTTGCGGAGTCACAGAAGTGGCGGCACAACCCGTCAATAACAATAACGGAAGGGTAGAAGCTAAAAGAATCTTTTTCATGGTGTTTACTTATCAAAAATTTTTTACCCGTTAAGTTTAATCAAAAAAAGCGAATTGACAAAGAAAAACGCGAGCTCCGAAGAACTCGCGTTTGGTAACTTTTAAATCCGATTAGGGATTATTAGTTCCACCAGTTGTTGACCGGTTCGTACTTAACGATCGGTTCGCCAGAGTCGACGAGTTCCTTACCGTTGCTGTAGTACGTCCACATCGTCAAGGAACCGCAAGCGATCATAGCGACCACGAGGCAGTACATGATCTTGCGGAGAGCTTCACGGTTACCGGCGCAAACGTCCCACTTGACAGCCAAGCGGTACAAACCGATCATGCCGTGCAATTCGGTAGCAACCAAGAAGATGAACGTCCAGACCAAACCGTTGTGATACGTGTGAACGGAAGAAAGGTTAGGTCCAATGGAGTGCGGGTCAAGCAACATCGGCGTGACGTGCGGGAAAACCATGCCCGTCAAGATCACAGCGGTCACGATTTGAACGATCCAAAGCGTGGTGTCGCGGTGAGCGATGAATTGATATTGGCCCTTGATGTTATGGAACATGCGATAGCTCGTCGGGAAACGACGCAAAGCCATCAAGGCGTGGATGATAACGAGGAGCGTGATAGCGCCAACGAAAACAACGTGCATCCAAGCTTGTTCTTCACCGAAGATCGGATAACCGCCGGAGAAAGCAACCAAGTTCCAGAAAACGTCTTTGCCCAATTGAATGGAGCTCGTGAAAGCCATGTGGCAGAACAAGAACAAGCCCAACAAGAGACCCGTGACGGATTGTGCAACGTCACAGTAAGCAGGCCACTTGCTTGCGCGCTTGGCGTTAGCCAATTCCACACCAGCGATGACTTCTTCAGACGTCGGGGTGTTGGAATACTTTTCTAAGTCAGTGGTATACATCGACATGATGAGAGTTTACCTTTATAAGAAGTTATGTCCTAAATTAAACGCGGTCCAAAGCATTTAATCAGACTCTATCAAATAGTAAAAATGTCCGAACGGACACGATTACCATTCCGACATACGAATGATCTACCATTTTCATGTAAAAAGGTTTGAGTTATGTCAGAAGTTTTGCTCTTTTTTCAGATTATTTTAAGCTTCAAAAGAGTAAAAACGAGGGTTAACCCTAGATAGTTGCTTAATTATTCATCAAATGACGTAAAAGCGTAAGGGTTAACCCTTAATTTCTTGGTTTGGAAATATACAAGGATTAAAGCGTACCGAATAAGCGGTCACCGGCATCGCCCAAACCCGGAACGATGTAAGCCTTTTCGTTCAAATGATCGTCCAAGCTTGCCGTAAAGACTTTGATGTCGGGGTGCAATTCTTGGAAAGTCTTCATGCCTTCAGGAGCGCACAATAAGCAAATAAAGACGATGCGGTCAGCCGGCACATTGCGCTTTTTAAGTACGTCCACTGCGTGAGCAGCAGAATAACCCGTAGCCATCATCGGATCAACGACAAAGAAGGTGCGATCTTGAACTTCGGGCAACTTCACCAAGTATTCAACAGGGTGGTGATTTTCATCACGGTACATACCGATGTGGCCCACACGAGCGCCTGGCATCAAATCCAAAAAGCCATCAGCCATACCAAGGCCGGCACGCAAAACCGGAACGATCACAGGCTTTTTACCCGACAAGAACGGCGCATCGTATTCGCACAACGGCGTCTCAATCATGCGCGTCGTCAAGGGGAGATCACGCGTGACTTCATAGCCCATCAAAACGGTGATTTCACGCAACAGGGCGCGAAAATCCTTTGACGGGGTATCCTTTTTACGCATGATGGAGAGTTTGTGCTGAATCAGCGGATGGTCAATGATGTCCAAATTAGGGAAACGAGAATCTTGACGCATTTAAATGTCCTTCCATTGAAGAGGTTAACCTAACAATCTTAGCGGTTTCTATTCTGAATTGTGAGCGATTTTTAAAAAAAGGGACCAAAAAGCCTCGAGAGTGTTAAAGTTAGAGGGAAAATCATCCTCAACAGTAAGAGTTAAAAATGCATCTTCGAACCGTTTTTTTAATCCTTTTGTTAATTTTTTGCTCCATATTCCTCGTTGTGAACTGGGAAGGGGTCATGGCACCGGTGACGGTGAATCTCCTTTAC
>USIM01000177.1 GCA_900554675.1 uncultured Sutterella sp. | reverse complement strand
GTCTAAAAATCTTTTAAAAATCAATTAAATGAGAAAACTTCTAAAGTATTGCTTTAAAATCAAGCACCACAAATATTCGGTTACAGAGAATGGATGATGACTTAAAAAATACGAAAAAACACTTGAACATTCAAGGCTTTTTGGCAAAGAAGGGCTTCTTGACGTTATAATCAAGTGTTTCGTTCAGAAAGCCTAGGGCTTTTTGTATCTGAATCTTTTTGAAATGGGACAAAGTCCCTTATGTTTGATTGACTGTGGCTAAGGTGGCTGCGGTTATTTTTAGTAAGTACAAAGAAATGACTGAAAAGCAAACGAGCTCTTTGGAGCGTACCCTTGATTTGACGGTTTCTGCTGCCCAATTGGCTGCCGATACGGAATCCCTTTTGAAAAAGCGTGCTAAGACGGCTAAGGCCCACGGCTTCCGCCCGGGTAAGGTTCCGATGAACATGGTTCGTGAAATGTACGGTGCTCAAGCCAACATGGACGCCATGAACGCTTTGTTGGGTAAGGCCTACGAAGAAGCTCTCGAAAAGAGCAAGTTGGCCGTTGTTGGTGCCCCGCGTATCGAACCCAAGGGTGAACTCAAGGAAGGTGCCGATCTCGAATTCGTGGCCACGGTTGAAGTGATGCCTGAAGTTGAAGTGCCGGTTCTCGCTGACGTTGAATTGAAGCGCTTTACGTGCGAAGTGACGGACGTTGAAGTTGAAAAGACGATCGAAATCATGCGCAAGCAACGCGCTGTTTACGAAGAAGAAGCCGATGGTGTTGCCGCTAACGAAAAGCGCGCCACGGTGAACTTCGTCGGTAAGCTCGACGGTACGCCGTTTGAAGGCGGTACGGCTAACGGTTTCGCTTTCGTTTTGGGCGCTGGCCAAATGTTGGCTGACTTCGAAAAGGCCGTTGACGGTATGAAGACGGGCGAAAAGAAGACGTTCGAAATGACGTTCCCGGCTGACTACGTTGAACACTTGGCCGGTAAGACGGTTGAATTTGACGTTGAAGTCACGAAGGTTGAAGTTGCTAAGTTGCCTGAAATCGATGACGAATTCGCTAAGAAGCTCGGTATCGCTGACGGCGTTGCCAAGATGCGCGAAGAAATCGCCGCTAACTTGAAGCGCGAAGTCAAGGCTCGCATCACGCAACAAACCAAGGACGGCGTCATGAACGCTTTGAACGACGTTGCTAAGTTCGACCTCCCGACCGCTTTGGTTGAAGACGAACAAAAGGCTTTGGCTAACGCTTTTGCTCAAAACATGGCTGCTCGCGGTATGGACCCGAAGGCTAACCCGATTCCTGTCGAAATGTTCAAGGATCAAGCCGAACGTCGCGTTCGCTTGGGCCTCGTTGTGAACGCTTTGGTGGAAAAAGAAGGCTTGACGCCGACCGAAGAAGAAGTCAAGGCTCACATTGCTGACTTGGCTGCCAGCTACGAAGATCCGGCTGAAGTCGAAAACTGGTTCAAGAGCGATGCTCGTCGCATGAGCGATGCACAAGCCTACGTCTTGGAAAACAAGATTACGGAATGGGCACTCTCTAAGGCCAAGACGACGGAAGAAGCCGTTGAATTCGAAAAGTTGATGGGTGGTCTCTAATCTGAGAACCCCTAAAGAGAAGGAGCTAGGATGATTCAGAGCAATTTGGTTCCCACTGTTGTGGAGCAAAGCGGTCGCGGTGAACGCGCCTTTGATATCTTTTCTCGTATGTTGCGAGATCGCGTGGTCTTTTTAACGGGCCCCGTGACGACAGAAAGTGCCAATCTCGTTATCGCTCAGCTCCTTTTCTTGGAAAGCGAAGACCCGGATAAGGATATTTCGCTCTACATCAACAGCCCTGGCGGCAGTGTTTATGCCGGCATGGGTATTTACGATACGATGCAATTTATTAAGCCCGATGTCAGCACGATCTGTGTTGGTATGGCTGCTAGCATGGGGGCCTTCCTTTTGGCCGCCGGTGCTAAGGGTAAGCGCTTTGCTTTGCCCAACTCCCGCATCATGATTCACCAACCTTCGGGTGGCTCTCAAGGGATGGCCAGTGACATTGAAATTCAAGCTAAGGAAATCTTGGATTTGAAACAAACGTTAAATGCCATTCTTGCTGAACGTACCGGTCAAACGATCGAAACGATCACGCGAGATACGGATCGTGACAACTACATGAATCCGGTCGATGCAAAGGCCTACGGCATCATCGATGAAATTTATGTCAAGCGCGGCGAAGTACAAAAATAATTTGTTACGCGATCGTAAGTAGATGATGGGAGGTTCTTCGTGACCTCCCTTCGTTTTTCGTGTACAGTTCAAATTCTCGAAAAGTTTTACGAATTTAATAATAAAAAAGGTCCTCCGATGTTTGAAAAGAAGAATCGTTGTGCTTTCTGTGGTCGCAGTGAAAGTGAAGTTGACCATATGGTCACTGCCAATGGCGTGAGCATCTGTTCAGATTGCGCTCGTGGCGCACTTGCCTCCATGACGGGGGAGGAGCCCGTGATGACGTCTGAAACGACGACGGCTGAGGGTACTGAGGCAACGCCGGTGCAAGATAAGCCTTTGCCTAAGCCCCACGAACTTTTCGCTAAGTTGGATGACTACGTGATCGGTCAAGACAAGGCCAAGCGCATTTTGTCCGTGGCCGTTTATAACCACTTTAAGCGTTTGAAGCATTTAAGCGACAAGACGGTTGATGTGGAAGTGCAAAAGAGCAATATTTTGTTAATCGGCCCGACGGGGTCGGGGAAGACGCTTTTTGCTCAAACGTTAG
>USIM01000176.1 GCA_900554675.1 uncultured Sutterella sp. | reverse complement strand
CGACAAGCGCCAGTAAGTCCATTAAAAGATTGGCGGTGATAAGCGAGGCGCCGGTGGCAAGTACGATGACTTGAACAACGGGGATGTCACGATTGGCCACCGATTGAACGAGCAATTTGCCAATGCCTGGCCACGAAAAGACGTTTTCTGTAATGACGGCGCCTGCTACCAAAGTTCCAAGGAAAAAGCCCAAGATGGTCAAAATGGAGAGCATGGCGTTAGGCAGTGCGTGCAACCAAATAATGCGCTTTTCAGGCAATCCTCTCATTCGAGCCGCTCTCACACAGGGAAGGCGAAGTGCGTCAATCATGGCACTGCGAGCGTAGCGAGAGAAAATCGCCGCTTCTGAAGTGGCCATGGTGATGATCGGCATGATGTAGTGCAAGGCCGATGTATTGCCATAGGAGGGAAGCCATCCCAACCAAATGGAAAAGACCAGCAGCAACAAAACGCCCATGAAGAAGTTGGGAACGGCGTAGCCAAAAACGGACAAGAACATCATGGAACGGTCAAGCGTGGAATTGCGATGAATGGCGGCAATCACGCCCATCGGGATACCCAAGGCTAAAGTAATAATGGCCGTGGGAATCATCAAATCAAGCGTTGGCCAAAAGGCATTTAAGAACACTTCTTTAACGGAGAGCCCCGTCATGTAGCTGTGGCCCATGTCAAGCGTCATGAGTTTTTGAAGGTAAACGATAAACTGATGCCAAAGGGGTTTATCAAGTCCCCATTGTTGTCGAAACGCACTCAATGCGGCAGCGTCTGCACCGTCGCCCAACATCAATCGGGCCGGATCGCCCGTTAAATGAAGCGCAAAAAAGACAACGGCCGTCAGTAATAAAAGCGTGATCAGTGAACGAAGAACAATACGAAAGACTAAAGCGAACACGATGTCACTCACTCCTTACGTTCGTTGATAAAAGTTTCAATGGTTTTTGAGGAAAAACAGGCCACAGCGTGTCCGTTTTTGTCCTTCAATAAAGGCGGATTGTCTTCCAAGCAACGCGATGAACGCATCGGACTGCGATTGGCAAAAACGCAACCTTTGGGACGATCAATGGGGCTTGGCATACTGCCTTTGGGATAAAACTCAATGATGCTACTGTCAGCCCCCGGGGTTGAAGCCATCAAGAGCTTCGTATAGGGGTGTTTGGGGTGCTTAAAGACTTGGTCAATTTCTCCCATTTCAACGATACGACCCAAGTACATCACAATGACACGGTCGCAGATGTATCGAACAACATTTAAGTTGTGAGAGACAAAAAGCATCGACATCTTGGAGACGTTACGCAAGTTGTTGAGCAGTTCAAGGACTTGGGCTTGAATGGAAACGTCCAAACTTGCTACCGGTTCGTCACAGGCCAAAAGACTTGGGTTTAGCGCCACGGCACGCGCAATGGCTGCTCTTTGTAATTGACCGCCTGACATCACGCCTGGCAAGCGAGACATATGGTGCTTGGGCATCCCGACAGCGGTGAGCACTTTGGTGGCTCGCTTTTGAGCCTCCGCTTTTGAAAGGTGCAAGTGAGTTACAAGGGGTTCTGCTACTTGATCAATGACGGGCATACGGGCATCAAAACAGCCGTAAGGATCTTGGTAAATCATTTGCGTGTCAGCGCGTTGCATCCGCCAAGATTGAGAACGCGGTTCGGGATAAAAATCGTTTTTGAATTTGATGGCACCGGCAGTGGGTTTTTGTAGCCCCAACAGTAAGCGTGCCAAAGTGGATTTGCCGCAACCCGATTCACCAACAAGGCCTAAAACCTCACCGTGTCGAATTTGTATGTCAATATCTTGCAATACGTCCCAAGGTTTCTTTCGACCAAAAAAACCTTGTCGTGTGTAGTAACAGTGCTTGGCAATGTGAGCGTCAATGACGACAGGAAAGTCCGTTCTTTCTCGACTGCTGACCACTTCCGATAAGGTGTCGATGGCTTCTCGAGATTGCTTGGGTTCGTTACTGTGAGCGAGCGTACAGCGAGACTGCCACTGCGTGCGCTCATCAAGAGTCATCATAGGGGCAAGAGCGTATTGGCAAGCTTCGCAACTTCTGTCACAACGAGAGGCAAAGGGGCAACCTTTACCGATTTTTGAGGGCGGAGGAATTTCCCCAAAAATCGGTTTTAAAGAACCTTTTTCACTGCCCATATCAGGCATGGCTTCAAGAAGACCTTCGGTGTACGGGTGTGAAGGGTTGGGGAGAACTTGTTTAACGGGACCTTCTTCTAAGAGGTAGCCTGCGTACATGACGGAGACGCGGTCGGCAATGTCATGAGCGAGGTGCAAGTCGTGCGTTACCAAGAGCATGGACATGTTGCGCTTTTTCACGATTTCACGCATCTGTTCGAGCAATTCTCGCTGTACAACGACATCCAATGCCGTGGTAGGTTCATCGGCCAATAATAATTTCGGTTCGCCGACCAGCGCCAAGGCAATCATGATGCGTTGACGCATCCCACCGGAGAGTTCATGAGCATAAGCACTCATGCGTTTTTCCGGTGCCGTAATGCCAACGAGTTTTAATAAACCCAGAGCAATTTCTTGGAGTTTGGCTTTTTCTCGGGTGAGGGTTTGCGTTGCGGACTGATGACGAAATAACGGGTGTCGGTACGCAATGGTCTCTATGAGTTGTTGCCCAATGGTTCTCATGGGGTTCAGTGTCGACATGGCGTCTTGAACAACCATGGCAATATCGGTACCACGAATCTTTTGAAAGTCCGATTGTTTGAAATCAATTAATTCTTGTCCGCAAAA
>USIM01000175.1 GCA_900554675.1 uncultured Sutterella sp. | reverse complement strand
CATCCCTCAACAAACGAATTGCATAACGAGCAGCATTCGTCATCATTGCGTTAGCTTGATTAACAAATTTTGTAGAGAAAATACTGCTTGTTTCTTTTGCATAGGTTGCTGCTGGCCATCTCAACATTTTGGCAAACATTTCAGAACGAATTGTTGCCAGCGTTTTCTGACTTACCATCGCCAACAAATAGCCACTCCCAAACATACTGCCACCGTGCAAAATTGCTACACCAATTAAACCTAAAGGTGCTGCATAAATCACCCAGTTTTCTTTTTGATAAAAACCGATATCCGTTAAATTACCCAAAAGCGAAGCTAACATGGACGACGTTGCACCGGACAACACCATAAAGAGAAGCGCAAAAACCATCTTCCACTTCTCTTTTTTCATGTAGCCCATAAATCGCAAGACGTTCTTATCCATTGATTTCGCTAATATTTCTTTCAAACCCATCCGGTTTCTCCGAATCACTCGTTATTTTTTCCAATCATAAAGCGTTAACAACACTTTACTTCTTCTTTTCCACCAAACTCACAGAAATCCCTTCAATTTCCCGAGCCGCATCCATAAACGCTTGGTTCACCTCAACGTCCATTTCGTGTGGCAACAAGAAGGATCCCATCTGATCACCCTTTTTCACGCGAATGGCCACGCGACAAGCACAATCCGATGACGTTGCAGCAAACTCTCCTAAAAACGTCTTTAAGACTTCAAAGTCAAAATTCATATCCTCAACGTCAATCGCTACCGTCACGTGAGACTTGGCATTTAAATTCGCCGGTGCCGTGATCAAGCGTGCCGTAATCGAGACGCCTGAGGGCGAGAACTTATCATCTCTGACTTGGCCCTTAACGTACACCAACTCATCCGTTTTCACGTAATTGCGGAAAATCTTCCAATCGTCCCCAAAGCAATTGACAGAAATCGTCTTTGTCCCGTCATCGAGCCAAAAACTGCCCATCAATCGCCCTTCTTTATTAAAGGTTGACTTAATATTGGACGCTACACCCGCCGCTAACACACTCGGGCCTCTACGCTTCACATCTCGCTGTTGAGGGCGTAAATTCACCAACGGTGTCGGTTTTTCTTTCGATGCTTCTTCTTCAAAAGCCCCATAGAAGTGACCACGAAAAACGCAGCCCATCACATCACGCTCGCCTTTGAGGACCTTAAAAGGACTCCAAGGTTGGGCTTCAATGTAATCGGGCAACACGTCTTCAATCACGTCACCAAATAGACTCGATTGTCCTTCGTTAGACGATTCACTTTCGCCCAACGCCAAGGCGTTATCAACGTTGGCAGCCAACTTTGCACGATTGGGTTCAATCGAATCAAAGACACCGGCGCAAATGAAACTGTGCAACGTGCGCTTTGAGAAGAAAGAGCGATCCACGCGCTTAACAAAGTCATAGAGGTCTTTAAAGGGGCCATTGGCTTTACGTTCTTTGACAATCGCTTCAGCCGTGTCTTTTGGCACACCCTTAATGCCCCCAAGGCCATAACGGATTTCATCAAATGCGGTCGGCACGAACTCCCATTCGCTCTTATTAATATCGGGCGACAAGACGGAAATATTGTTAGCAAAACAGTCTTCAATCAAGTGCTTTAACTTTTCACCCGAATCCATCACCAAGCACATGTTGGCGGCATAGAAAGGTGCCGGATAGTGACACTTCAAGTAAGCTGTTTGATAAGCCACATAAGCATAAGCACAGGCGTGAGACTTATTAAAGCCGTAACCCGCAAACTTTTCCATCAAGTCAAAAAGGTCACCGGCCTTATCTTCTTCCATTCCCCGTTCAACAGCACCCTTAACAAAAATGGCACGTTGACGTTTCATCTCATCGACTTGCTTTTTACCCATAGCACGACGCAAAAGGTCTGCGCCACCCAATGAGTAGCCCCCAATGATCTGCGCCACACGCATCACCTGTTCTTGGTACACCATGATGCCGTAGGTTTCAGAAAGCACCGGTTCCAAACGCGGATCCGGGTAATGCACTTCCTTTTCACCGTGCTTACAGGCAATGTATTCCGGAATCAAGTCCATCGGACCCGGACGGTAAAGAGCATTTAAAGCAATCAAGTCTTCCAAACGGTCTGGACGTGCGTTTTTCAATAGCGTACGCATACCGTCGGATTCAAATTGGAAAACAGCAGCGGTATTACCCTTTTGGAAAAGTTCGTACGTCGGTTTATCGTCAATGGGGATTTCTTCGAGCTTTAACGTATTCTTTGGATCTAGTATGCGGATAAAACGCATAGCAAATTCCAAAATCGTTAAAGTCGTCAACCCCAAAAAATCAAACTTCACCAAGCCGACGTTTTCAACGTCTTTTTTATCAAACTGACTGATAACGTTGTCGGGGTTTTCGTCCGCTGAATACAAAGGACAAAAGTCTGTTAACTTCCCAGGCGCAATCAAAACGCCCCCTGCGTGCATGCCTAAGTTTCTCACCAAGCCTTCTAAAGGAAGAGCTTGGTTAACGAGCATCTTCACGCTTTCATCGCGTTCAATGAGTTCCTTTAAGTCCGGCACCGTTTCAACGGCGTCGGCCAAAGAAACGTTTTTACCGGGAATGGCAGGAATCAAGCGAGAGACTTGGTCACACAGACCATAACCCATGCCCAAAACACGACCCACGTCACGCACAACGCCCTTGGCACCCATCGTGCCGAACGTGGCAATTTGGCTCACGGCATCATCGCCATAACGCTCTTTCACGTAATTAATCGTGCGCTGACGGTTGTACTGACAGAAGTCA
>USIM01000174.1 GCA_900554675.1 uncultured Sutterella sp. | reverse complement strand
ATCTTTATTTAGTATCAGAATCAAAAGAATACACAAGATATAGTTGTTACTTATTGAAATTCACAATGAGAGTCATTGATTTGGAAAAAAACTCAATGAAACAAAAGAGTTAAGGGGAAAATAGAAAAAGGCCACCTATTAAAGTGGCCCAATAATGAATACGTTAAGACTGCATTAGTGAAAAGAGTGTCTCATCGGGCACCCATTCAAAGGCGTAGCGCTTTTCACCATCGCTCTCGGTCTTGGCAAACTTGGTATCCATCCCAAGACCCGCAGCATAGATCAAATCATCGTTGCACCAAAGAAGGGGCAAGTCAGCGCGATCAAATTCAGCGATGTCGGCTTCTTGATAAAGTGCTTTAAGTGTTTTGCGGGGACGCGCGCGATGAATCTTCATCTTCTCCCCACCCGAGCGAGGACGCACCTGAAGGACCCCCTCACTTAACATACTCTCTGCGACTCCGGCTTCGTCATCACCCACCACTCTGACAACCAACTCACCGTTCCAAGAGGGTAACGGATAGCGACCCTCTCCACGCCAATTAAGCGTCTCAAAACGCGTTGTGTCTTTCTTGGGAGCGGATTGCTTACGCATCACCAACCGTGCCCCATGACGACGCATTTCAAAGTTATCCATTCGGAACGTTAATTGCGTATCAGAGTGCGTTTCGCGAGCTTGACGCAATTGTTCGGTTAAGCGAGCTTTAGAAGGTGGCACCAAACCAAAACTTTCAATCCAAGCACGAAGCACCAAGGTTTGACGCATGTCCGACAAGGCCAGTAATTTGGGAATTTGAAGTTCGTTCTTTTCATTACGAACTTTCTTTAAGTCTTCTTGAGCAACTTCTTTTAAAAGCTCTGACGTTTGCGCAACGAGTTCGACTGCGCGCGCAGCCGCTGCTCTAAAGCCCGGACGAATCGTATCCATCACGGGTAAGACTTCATGGCGAATGGCGTTACGCATGTAGGTCGTATCGGCATTACTTTCGTCTTCGACCCAAGGCAAATCCACAAGCTCAAGATAGCGTTCAATTAAAGCGCGCGGCACGTGCAAAAACGGGCGCACCAACATCACATCCGACTCTTTTTTGACCATCGGGAAGGTAGCCAAGCCCTCAACGCCCGCTCCCCTCATCCATTGGATTAAGAACGTTTCCAAGCGATCGTCTTCGTGATGCGCGGTCATAATCATGTCCGCATTAAAGACTTTGGCGGCTTGATTTAACGCCTCATAACGTGCTTTGCGAGCTGCGGCTTCAACCCCATCACCCTTGGTTTTCACCATGACGTGCGTCACCTTAAAGGGGACGTTCAGGCTATCGGCCATCTCACGGCAAAAACGCGCCCAACGATTGGCGTTGGGACTCAATGCATGGTGCACGTGAAGCGCCAAGATTTCATCAATGCGGGAATTGCGCTTATTGCGAAGGGCAACAAGCGTTTGTAAAAGTGCTACTGAGTCGCGACCGCCGGAAAAGCCCACCACAATGCGGGCCTTTTTATCGGCGATTACCGGTTGAGCAAAAAGGCTCGGCGTGTCATTCACCCCCAAGGCCTCATCAATGGAGACCTCCAGAGCCTCTCTCAACTCTCGAGAGACCGTGGACAGAGCTAACTTTTCGTAATGACGAACGCGAGCGCGTGACTTACTCATCCGCAACCTTCTTCACAGGCGTTTGTTCAATTTGATCGTCGTGCAAATCGTCTTCCACGGCAATCACGGGATCAATTTCAGCCCCTTGAGCCACCACTTCAAATTTACCGTATTGCAAGATGCGTTCCATACGGCGTTCAACCAACTCATCGACATCCATCGTTCTGAATTGACGCATTTGATCGGTCAACGCTTTCTTTAATGACGCCCCCATCAAGTGCGGGTCGCGATGAGCGCCACCCAAAGGTTCACTCAACACTCGATCAACCAAGCCTAAGTCACGCAAGCGATCGGCCGTTAAACCCAAGGCTTGAGCGGCATCGGCTGCGCGGCCGGCGTCCTTCCAAAGAATGGAAGCACAACCTTCAGGACTGATGACAGAGTAGACCGAGTATTGAAGCATATTGACAGCGTCTGCGACGGCAATGCCTAAGGCGCCGCCCGAGCCCCCTTCACCGATCACCGTGGCGATGATGGGCGTCTTCAAATGGCTCATTTCAAAGAGGTTACGACCAATGGCTTCACTTTGGCCACGCTCTTCCGCGTCAATGCCGGGATAAGCCCCCGGGGTATCAATAAAGGTAAAGACCGGCAAGGAGAATTTTTCAGCCAATTTCATCAAACGCAAAGCTTTACGATAGCCTTCCGGACGGGGCATACCGAAGTTGCGCATCATGCGCTCTTTGGTCCCGCGCCCTTTTTGTTGACCGATCACAACCACAGCGTGACCGGCCAAGCGTGCCAAGCCACCAACGATGGCTTTGTCATCGGCAAAGGTACGATCGCCATGCAACTCATGAAAGTCCGTGAAAATCATCTCGATGTAGTCGAGCATATAAGGACGTTGCGGGTGACGTGCTACCAAAGACGTTTGCCAAGGCGTTAATTCTGCGTAGGTCTTTTTAAGAAGCTCTTCGGTTTTGGTTTGCAATTGATTAATTTCGGCGGTCAAGTTCAGCGTCTTGCCTTCATCCTTGTCTTGCATCGCCATCAAGTCATCAATCTTGACTTGCAACTCTTCAATTTGCTTTTCAAAATCTAAAAATACAGCTTTAGCCATGAAATTGTTCTCTCTTTCTCAATCGGAATTCTCAAGCGAACACCACAAAAACCATGTGGCAACGGTTCGATAAGGTTCCCAAGTA
>USIM01000173.1 GCA_900554675.1 uncultured Sutterella sp. | reverse complement strand
AGGTAAACACCACCGTGGGATTGCTGCGCCTTCGGCCAATACCTTTGGTCGCATTTCGCCGACCTCTGCCCAACACGTCAAAGACGATTTGGGTGAAAAGCCTCGCGGCAAGGTTGATCTCATTTTGGACGGTGGCGACTGCGATGTGGGTGTGGAATCCACCATCGTGAATTTGTCGGGTGATCACCCTGAAATTCTTCGTCATGGGGCAGTGACTCGCGCCATGCTTGAAGAAGCATTGGGTTGCGCAGTGCCTGACGGCAGCAAAAATTCGCCTAGAGCATCGGGCACATTAAAGAGCCACTACGCTCCCAAAACCAAAGTGATTTTAGTCGATGATATTCAAGTGGCGATCTCGCAGTTTAGCGACAAAAAGTTAGCCGTTATGGCGCCTCAAAGCCAAATGACAGAAACACCTAAAAATGTCGTCAAATGGTTTGCGGCCGCCACAGAAGCGGCAGACTATGCTCGTGTTCTTTATGCTCGTTTGCATGAACTCGATGCTGTCAATGCTGACCTCATTTTGATTGAAAACCCTGCACAAGGCGGTCTTTGGGACGCCGTGCATGACCGTTTGGGCCGTGCGGCCGCTTAAAAACACCGGGAATACGTGTTATGGCAGAAGAATTGATGCGCCTCTCAAAGCGCTTAAGTGAATTGGGTTTAGCTTCGCGTCGTGAAGCTGACAGTTGGATTGAAAAAGGTTGGGTCCGTGTCGATGGCCATGTGGCCGAGCTTGGCGAAAAGGTAACGGCCTCACAAAAAATCCAAATTTCTTCCAAGGCTAAGGCATTGCAAGGCCAACAAGTCACGATTCTTCTGAATAAACCGATCGGTTACGTGAGCGGTCAGGCCGAAGACGGCTATGAACCCGCTCGCGTTTTAGTGACGCCTGAAAACCATTGGGAAGAAGACGATTCGCCTAAGCGTTTTTCTCGCTCACAACTGATGCATTTGGTGCCGGCCGGGCGCTTAGACATTGACTCCGTCGGCCTTTTGGTTTTAACGCAAGACGGGCGCGTGGCCAAAACCATCATTGGTGAAAACAGCGCAATCGATAAAGAATACATCGTGCGTGTGGCCATGATGGATGGCTCGGCTCCGGACTTATCTGAAGAAGATTTGGCGTTACTTAACCACGGTTTAAGTTTGGATGGGAAAGAGCTTTTACCAGCCAAAGTCACGTGGTTAAACGAAGATGAGTTGCGCTTTATTCTCCAAGAAGGCAAAAAGCGTCAAATCCGTCGTATGTGCGAAGCCGTGGGACTGAAAGTCTTGCGCTTAAAACGCGTTCGAGTCGGCAATGTCCGCCTCGGCAAACTTCCTCTTGGTCAATGGCGCTATTTAGCCGATAACGAACACTTCTAATTTTTTCAAATGACGGACCATCGCCCTTTTTATGCTCAATGGTTATTGGTATTGGTGACTCTTTTATGGGGGAGCACCTTTTTAACCATTCACACAATTTTGGACTTTATTGATCCGGTTATGTTGGTGTTGGCTCGCTTTACGCTTGCCTCACTCATTATGTTTGTCATCATCAAAGGGCGTGTAGACAAAATCACCCCTTATGAATGGAAGGCTGGCTTTGTGGTGGGGGCGACCATTTGGGCTGCTTACACCTTGCAATGCGTGGGGCTTCAAGACATCAATAGCAGTACGAGTGCCTTTTTAACGGGGCTTTATGTTGCTTTTGTGCCTTTGTGCCAATGGGTCGTTTTTAAACAAAAGCCGTCAACGACAATTCTCATTGCGGTCGTTATGGCTTTTGCCGGAATGTCGTTATTTGCCAACCCCTTTGAGATGAGTTTTACCGGTCAATGGGGCGAGTGGATCACGATTTTAAGTGCCTTTATTTGTGCGTGGGAAATTCTCACGATCAGCCAATTTGCGCCAGGCTGTCGTCCGTTGCAATTAAGTTTTACTCAACTCGTTTTTGTTGCGGCGATGTCGGCTGTCACGCTTCTTTTTTACGAACCGGTTCGACCGACGGTCATTAATGCTCAATTAATTGCCGGTATTTCGGCACTGGCTATGATTGTGGCCTTCGTGCAATTCGGGATCGGTTGGGCTTTGAAATACGTCTCCGCCTTGCGTGCGACGCTCACCTACTCTTTGGAGCCTGTCTTTGCCGGCATCATCGGGTGGATTGCCGGAGAACAAATGGGATTGTCCGAATTAACAGGTGCTGCCTTAATTATCTCTGCCGTGATGTTAAGTGCATGGAAACCTGCTAAACGAGGAGCTCCAAAGGAAGATTAGGATGCAAGATCAAGCAATCGGCTTTTTTGATTCAGGTTGGGGCGGTCTGTCGATTTTTAATGCCGCGCGAGAGGCTTTGCCGCACGAGAATTTCATTTACGTAGCCGATTGCGGTCATGCGCCTTATGGCGACCAAACGCACTCGTACATTGTCGAGCGAGCTCTTAAAATCGCTGATTTTCTCTTTAACCGCAAACGCGTCAAAGCACTTGTCATTGCTTGCAATACCGCAACCGTTGAAGCGATCAAAACGCTTCGAGAAACGTACCCAGACAAAATCATTTTAGGGGTGGAACCGGCTATTAAACCCGCGGTTGAAAACTCCAAAACGCATTGCGTGGGCATGATTTCTACAACGCGCACCGCTCACTCGGCTCGCTATCAAGAACTCTTGAAAGCCTTCGCAGCTGACGCCACCGTCTACTCACAAGGTTGCCCCGGTTTAATGGAGTGTGTCGAACGAGGCGAATTAGAAACACCCGCCACCATTGAATTGCTTCACACGTATCTTGATCCCATGATTGAAGGACGTATTGATGCGTTGGT